>JBFXBB010000099.1:0-9418 GCA_050183685.1 Amphiplicatus sp. | reverse complement strand
CGAAAACGGCGCCACAACGACCCACGACAACCAGCTCATCGACCCCGAACACGCCGACGACGAAGTCGACGCCGATCCCGTTCACGAAGCCCGCGCGCTCGGCGACATTCCAAAACCCGCGAACCCAGCCCCGCGCGATCATTTCGCCGGCGCGCGGCTCGCCGCAAAAGGCTGGGACCCGGCGGACCCCGAGACGGCGTCCTTTCTCGAAGGCGCGGCGAGCCGGCGCGCCGCCGTTAGCGCGGCGCCCGTCACGGCGGGCGAGCCCGTCCCGGCGCCGATGCAGGCCCGCGTCAATCCCGCCCGCCGCAACGAAGCGATCGGCGCGGTCGCGCTCGCAACGCCCGATCTTGTCGCGCGGGTTTGTACGGACGCGGCGCGCCGCCAGCCTGAATGGGCCGCGCGGCCGGCAAAGGAGCGCGCCGCCATCCTGCGCCGCGCCGGCGACATGCTCGAAGCGCGCACCGACGACTTCCTCAATCTCATCGTCAAGGAAGGCGGCAGGACCATCCCCGACGCCGTCTCGGAGATACGCGAAGCAATCGATTTCCTGCGTTACTACCCGAACGCCGCCGAAAATCTCGACGGCGCGCCGCTCGGCGTCGTCGCCTGCATCTCGCCCTGGAATTTTCCGCTTTCGATCTTTCTCGGCCAGGCGACGGCCGCGATCGCCGCCGGCAATGCGGTCGTCGCAAAGCCGGCCGAGGCGACGCCCCTTATCGGCGTCGAGGCGGTCAAGCTCCTGATCGAGGCGGGCGTTCCCAAAGGCGTCGTCAATTGCCTGCCGGGAAGCGGCGGCGAGATTGGAACGCCGCTTGTCAGGCACCCCGCCGTCAGGGGCGTCGTCTTCACCGGCTCGACGGGCGTCGCGCGCGTCATTTCGCGCGCGCTTGTCGAGGCCGGCAAGCCTGACGCCGCCCTGATCGCCGAGACCGGCGGGATCAATGCGATGATCGTCGATTCGACCGCGCTCCTCGAACAGGCTGTCAGCGACGCCGTTTCCTCGGCCTTTCAAAGCGCCGGGCAACGATGTTCCGCCTGCCGACTGGTCTGCGTGCAGGAGGATATCGCGGAGCGCTTCAACGAAATGCTCGCGGGGGCGATGGCGGCGCTTTCCATCGGCGACCCGGCGCGCCTGTCAACCGATATCGGCCCCCTTATCGACGAGCGCGCCCGCCGCGCCGTCGCCGCGCATATCGAGGAAATGGAGAAAACCGCGCGCCTTATCGGCCGCGCGCCGCCGCCGGCGGACGATGTCGACGGCGCCTTTATCCGTCCCGTCGCTTTCGAGATCCGGCGGGTCGGCGATCTGACGAAGGAAATATTCGGACCGGTTCTGCACGTCGTTCGCTTTGCCGGCGAGAGGCTTGACGCAACCGTCGGTGAGATCAACGCGCTCGGCTATGGCCTCACCCTCGGCGCGCATACGCGCATCGACGAGACGATGCATGAGATCGCCGCGCGGGCGCGTGTCGGGAATATCTATATCAACCGCAACCAGATCGGCGCCGTCGTCGGCGTCCAGCCTTTCGGCGGCGAGGGCCTTTCCGGCACGGGGCCGAAAGCCGGCGGGCCTCATTATGTCGCCGCGCTCGTCAAACGGCCGGCGCCGAAAAGCGCGCGCGCCGTCGCAATCGTCGACGGCCCCGTCGCCGCGAAAGACCTCGACGCCCTGGCGCAGGCGCAGGCCGCCTATCCCGCCTGGAGCCAGCGCGCCGATCGCGGCGCTATCTTGCGCGCCGCGATGGCGGGCGCGCGCGCCGACGCCCGTCGCGTTCTCGAATGCGCTGCAAGGCTCCACGCCCGGCACTTCGCTGAGGCCTTGCTTCTGCCGGGACCGGCGGGCGAGTCGAACACGCTCCGCCTCAAAGGCCGCGGCGTCGTGCTCTGCCTCGGCGACGAGGGGGCGTTGCCCCGTCAGATGGCGCTGGCGCTGGCCGCCGGCGACGCGGTTCTTTCCTCTTGCGATCTTGCGCTGGCGCTCGGCGAGGCGCTTCGGCGCGCCAGCGCCGGCGGCGTTGCTTTGAGACTCTCCGGCGACGGAAAAGCCGTGAACGCCGCGCTTCTCGCCGACGAGCGCGTCAGGGCGGTCGTCTTCGACGGCGCGGCGGCGTCGAGCGCCGCGCTCGCCGCGCGCCTTGCGGCCCGCGACGGCGCCATCGTCCCGCTTTTGACCTCGCTCGACGCGCCCTGGCGCTATGCGGTAGAACGAACGCTGACGATCAACACAACGGCGGCGGGCGGCGATGTCGGCCTGCTGTCCTTGCCGGAATAAGGCTCCGGGACTGGTCGCGCTTGGGGGCCGACTCGCCGCAGGGCGCTTGCATTCCGAGCCGGCGGCCGCTGTTCTGACCCATTGAACCGAAGCGCGAGCGAGCAGAAGAAATGACGTCCATCGGCGTAAAGCGCGGTCCCTTTGTCGCCGCCGCCGGCAAATCCGGCGAGGCGATGAACTGGCTTTTCGCCGACAAGGAACGGATGTTCTGGACGCTGCAAGCCGCAGGCTGGCTCGGCTTCCTGTTCATTCACGCATTTTTTGTCTCGCCCCTCATCAGCGGGCGCACGCCGCTCGCTTTTTCCTATTCCGTCGTGCAGTCGCTTGTCGGATTCCTGACGACAAGCATCCTGCTGCGCCCGATTTTTCGCTTCGCCAAGCGCCAGCCTCCCTTGCCGCTCCTCGTCATCGCGCTCACCGCGACCGTCGTCATGACCGTCGCGATGGCCGCGGTCAAAGCGCAGGCCTTCATGGTTTTCTTCGGCGACGAGATGCTGAACAGCCGCATCGACGCGCTCGGCACCAATAATTTCTTCCTGCTCATCCTGCCGGACCTGCCGGCCAATCTGTTCCTGCTTCTGTCCTGGGCGGGCTTTTATTTCGGGATCAATTATTATCTGAGGCTGCGCGCCGAGACCGAGCGCGCGCTCCTCGCCGCGCGCCTCGCCGATCAAGCGCAGC
Organism: Amphiplicatus sp.; assembly: GCA_050183685.1. Lineage (GTDB taxonomy): Bacteria > Pseudomonadota > Alphaproteobacteria > Caulobacterales > Parvularculaceae > Amphiplicatus. Next base: position 6,462 of record JBFXBB010000099.1, on the reverse strand, counting down.
TTAAGATGCTGCGCTACCAGCTCAATCCGCATTTTCTTTTCAACACGCTGAACGCGATCTCGACCCTCGTGCTCGAAAAGGACGGCAAAGCGGCCAACGACATGCTGATGCGGCTCTCGGCCTTCCTGCGCCATTCGCTCGATAGCGACCCCTTGCAGAAAACCACGCTTGCCGAAGAACTTCGCGCATCGCAGCTCTATCTCGACATCGAAAAAGCCCGTTTCGGCGCGCGGCTCGACATCGCGCTCGACATCGAAGAGAGCGCGCGCGACGCGCTCGTGCCGTCGCTCATTCTACAGCCGGCGATCGAGAATGCGATCAAATATGCGATCGCGCCGATGGAGAAGGGCGGCCGGATTTCCATCGCCGCAAGGCGTGACGGCGCGATGCTCCGGCTTGAGGTGACGGATAACGGCCGGAATGCGCCCGCCGATCCGGCGTCGCTACTGAGCGATGCGCGATCAGGCGTCGGCCTTCTCAATATGCGCGACCGCCTTGCGCATCTTTATGGATCGCGTCAGTCACTCGTCTTGGCGCGCGCGAGACCGGCCGGGCTCAGCGTGCGGCTCGCCCTGCCTTTCGAGACCGCGGAGCGCGCATGAGCGAAACGGAGAAAATTCGGACCGTCATCGTCGATGACGAGCCGCTCGCTTTGCGCGGCCTCAAACTGCGCCTGACGGAATTCCCGGAAATCGACGTCGTCGCGGAGGCTGTGAACGGACGCGAGGCGGTGAAGGAAATCAAGGCCCGCGCGCCGGATCTTGTCTTTCTCGACGTCCAGATGCCCGGCCTCGACGGCTTCGGCGTGGTGCGCGCGCTTCTTGGCGCGCCGGCGCCGCTTTTCATTTTTGTGACGGCCTATGACAAATATGCGATCGACGCGTTCGAGGCGAACGCGCTCGATTACCTCGTCAAGCCTGTCGAGGAAGAGCGCCTCAAGGATGCGGTTCACCGGGCCCGCGAGGCCTTGAAGCGCCGCGCGGCCGTAAGCCGCGAATCGCGGCTCGTCGAACTCCTTGCTACCTTGAGCGAGGATGATCGAGACCGCATCAAGGAGCTGTTGAACGATCCCGCTTGGACCGACAAGGAGCGCTATGCACGACGCCTTTCCTTCAAGGACGGCTCGAAGGTCGTCGTCCTCAACGCCGAGGACATCGAATGGATCGACGCGGCCGGCGACTATATGTGCGTCCATGCGGGCGGCAAAACGCATATCATCCGCGAGACGATGAAAACGCTGCAACAGCGGCTTGATCCCACGCGCTTTCAGCGCGTCCATCGCTCGGCGATCGTCAATATCGGCAAGGTGAAGGAACTCCATCCCCATTCGAACGGGGAATATTTCCTCATCCTTGAAAACGGCGCGGAGCTGAAGCTGTCGCGCTCCTATAAGAACGTGATCGCGCGCTTTCTTTGATCAAGCCAGCCGTCATCCGACAGCCCTAAAATCCGAATCCGGCGCGGATGACCCCCATCGTCGCCGCGCCGCCCTCCGCCGTCACATTCGTCTGCCGCAGCAGATTGGCCTCAATGACGCCGCCCGTCGGCAAGGCGAATGAATAACCCGCCTCGAAATCGATCTCGCGCCGGGCGCCGCCAAGGCCGACGCGGCGCTCGGCGAAGACGAGCGCATCCGCTTCGATGTCGTAATACGCCGGAATAATGAGCCGCATTTCTCCCGATTCGATCCGCAGAGGCTGCGACACGGAAAGGAAAAGCCGGTCGCCGCGCGCGAATATGGCGTTTCGATAGGCGCCGAAGGCGAACTGCGTCGAGACAAAGCCGTCGACGCCGGCGAGAAAACCTCGCGCGCCGTCGGCGCTCGTTCGCGTCAGGCCGATGGCGGCGCGCCCATGCGCGCGCCAGCGATCCGTAAGCGGAAGATCGAAGGCGCCCGCCTGATAATAGGTGGTCGACCCCTGATCGCTTCCAAAAACGCCGCCGAGAGCCGCGCCGAAAAGACCGCGCCGTTCCTGTCTGACGCCTACTTCGAAACGGACGTCGCCGTCGGCGGCGCGCCGCGAGAGGGCGATGCGAAAATTTGCCTGCTCAATCGGCGCGCGAGCCTCAAACGAAGTCCACAGCTCATGCCGATCGACGACAGGCGCCGCCTCGCCGTAAGAGGCGAGCGCGTCAAGTCGTGTTGCCGAGTCGAGCGCGATGCTCGCCGCGCTCGCCGCCAGCGCCTCGCGATCGAGAAGATATCCGTCCGCAAAGCCGTCGCGGGAAAGCCCTTGCGGCGCGGCGCCGCCAAGAAAACCGTCGACCTCGCGCGCAGAAAAGCCCGTCGCGACGATATAGGTCGCGCCGCGCCCGGCGGGCTGCGAAAGCGCAAAGGCCAAGCGTTCCTCATGATCGCCATCGCGCGCGCCGATGCCGCCCGCCGGCGCGCGAAAGGCGGTCGCCGGCTTCGTCAGACCGAGATCTTCGTCGACGATGCGCAGCAGCATCGCCCCGTCCCCCGCAGCGAAAGACCCGCTGGCGGCGCGTCGATGCCCGCCGACGGCGAGGATCGGGTCGGCGCGCAGATCCGGGCGCGCGCGAGATAGCGCGTTAAGCGAGGTCCGAAAGTCCCGCCCATAACCGTCGAGAAAGACGAAATCGCCGAAATCGGGGGCGCGCGCGCCATAAGCGGGGCCAGGCGCGATCGCGGTCTCATCCACGCTGAGCGCTGCCCCCCCAACGCTCGTCGTGGCGGCGCCGCCAAGCGGTTGCACCGCGGCCTGGAGGTTGAGAAGGCCCCGCCCGTAGATCGGATCGACGCCCGGCGCGCCGAGATCGGTCGCCGTGCTGAGCAGAATATCGACCACTTCGGCCGCGGTGAGCTGCGGCCAGAGATCGCGAAGGATCGCGGCGGCGGCGGCGGCGAAAGGCGTCGCCGCGCTTGTACCGCTAAATGTCACAAGGCCGCCGCCTATGCCGGGCGTTCTGATCGACGTTCCCGGCGCGACGATAAAGAACTGCGCCGCAACGCCGGCATGGTTCGAAAAAGACGCTATATTGTTTCCGCTGGTGACGGCGCCGACGACCATCGCCGTCCCGGCCGCCTGCGGGTCCGCGGCGGCGAGCGCGGATTTTTCCGGGTCGGCCGTCGCGTCATTGCCCGCCGCGATCGCAACGACAATGTCATTCGCCGCCGACCGCGACAGGAAATGGCGGAAATCATCGCGCGCCCCCGCTTCGTCCGAGCCCAGCGAGAGATTGAGAACTTTGGCGCCGAGATTGATCGAGCGCGTCAGCCCCTCGCTGATCGCCTGACCGAGTATCTTGTCCGAGTCGCTTTCGGAATCCCCCCGGAAGACGAGGAGCGTCGCATCGAAGGCGAGGCCATGCATGCCGACGTCATTCTTGGCCGCGCCGAGGATGCCTGCGACCGCCGTGCCATGCCCGTCGACGTCTTGCAGATCGGGGCCGCCGGGCCTGTATTCGCTCGTGGGAACGACGCCGGGCCTTACGAGATCGGCGCTTTGCGGATGAATGCGTCCGGCGAATTCCGCGTTGTTGACGTCGATCCCCGTGTCGATGATGCTGACGATGACGCCGGCGCCTGCGCCGCCCGCCTCATAGGCGGAAATCGCTTTGACCTGCGCCAACGCCCCATTGGTCTGATATTCGGTCGTGTTGAAATTCGGCGGCGGCGGCGGCGGAGGGGGCGGAGAGGTCGGCGCTTGCGGCGCCATCGCCGGCGCGCCCCCGCCGCCGCTGGAGCAGGCCGCGGTCGAAAGGAGGGTGAGCGCCGCGAGCGCCAAGGCTTTAAAATTCATCGCGCGATCCATGCGGCCCCCCGCTTCCCCCGGGTAAAGCAGATTATCACTAGGACCGAATTATGTCCGCCGCGTTAACCTATCGCTCAAAGCGCCGCCGGTTTGACCCGCCGCGGCCCGGCCGGCATAGCGCGACGGGCCGCTTTCCGGGGAGCCTTCGATGACGGCGCGCGCCGCATTTTATCAACGCATCGCCGCCGGCCTCGATGAGATCGGCCGCGAGGGCCTTGAAAAGCGCGAGCGCGAAATCGTCTCGCCCCAGGGGCCCATGATTGAAGTCGCGCATAAGGGCGAGATCCGCCGCGTCCTCAATTTCTGCGCCAATAATTATCTCGGCCTCGCCGGCCATCCGGACATTGCGCGCGCCGCGAAGGAGACGATGGACGCCTATGGCTTCGGCATGGCATCGGTGCGCTTCATCTGCGGCACCCTCGACCTGCATCGCGCGGTCGAGAAAAAAATCGCCGATTTCCTCGGTTATGAGGATGCGATCCTTTTTGCGGCCTGCTTCGACGCCAATGGCGGCGTCTTTGAACCGCTTCTTGGCGCCGAGGACGCCGTCATTTCGGATTCCCTCAATCACGCCTCGATCATAGACGGCGTCAGGCTCTCCAAGGCGAAGCGCTATCGCTTCTAAAATGCCGACATGGCCGATCTTGACGCGCAGCTAAAGCAGGCGGAGGCCGACGGGGCCAGGACGAAGCTCATCGTCACCGACGGCGTCTTCTCGATGGACGGCTACATCGCTAGGCTCGCCGATATTTGTCGGCTTGCCGATCAATATGAGGCGCTCGTCATGGTCGACGACTGCCATGCGACGGGCTTCATGGGGCCAAAAGGCCGGGGAACGCCGGCGCATTGCGGCGTCGCGGCCCGCGTCGACATTCTTACCGGCACGCTCGGCTAGGCGCTTGGCGGCGGCATGGGCGGGTATGTCTGCGCGCGCGGCGATGTCGTCCGTTTACTGAGAAACCGCGCGCGGCCCTATCTCTTCTCGAATGCGTTGGCGCCGGCGCTGCTCGGCGCGGCGATGAAGGCGATCGAACTCGTCGAAGCGGGCGACGCGCTCCGCGCGCGGCTCTTCTGCAACGCGCAGCGCTTCCGTGCGGGGATGACGCAGGCCGGATTCGCCCTCTTACCGGGCGAACACCCCATTATACCCGTGATGCTCGGCGATGCGCGCCTCGCGCAGACGATGGCCGCGAAAATGATGGACGAAGGCGTCTATGTGACGGGTTTTTCCTTTCCCGTCGTCCCTAAGGGCGAGGCGCGGATCCGCGTCCAGATGTGCGCCGCGCATACGACAGGCGACGTCGACGCCGCGGTCGACGCCTTCGTCAGGACAGGCCGCGCGCTCGGCGTTATTTAGGCGTACAGAGACAGTCTGATCGTCCGTTCTCGACAGATCGGCCTTTGGGGCGTAGGGTCGCGCGCTCATACAACCGTCAGATGGGAGGGACTTATGGGTCCTCTTGCACTCCTGTTCAGCGTGATTGTGTATTTCGTATTCTTCGCCGCTTTTCTCTACCTCATCGCCTTTGTCGGCGGCGACATGATTCCCTTTGTCGGCGCGCCGAAGACGCTCGATTTCGGCGCCTCTGCGCTTAGCGCCCTCCCGGCGCCGCTCGTCAATATCGGTCTTCTCGTCCTTTTCGGCTTGCAGCACTCGATCATGGCGCGCCCCGGCTTCAAGCGCGGCCTTGCCAAGATCGCGCCGCCGGCGATGGAGCGCAGCCTCTATGTGCTGGCGACGGTTGTCGTGCTCGTCCTTCTCTACGTTTATTGGATTCCGATGCCGGGCGTCGTCTGGTCGGTTTCCTCTCCGCTTTGGAGCGGCGTTCTAACCGCTATCTTCTTTCTCGGTTTCGGGCTCGTTCTTCTGTCGACTTTCCTCATCGATCATTTCGAACTCTTCGGCCTGATGCAGGGCTGGGTCCGATTTAGGAGCGGAACAATGCCGCCGCCGCATTTCCGCACGCCGCTCCTTTACAATTTCGTCCGTCATCCCCTTTATCTCGGCTTCCTCCTCGCCTTCTGGGCGACGCCCTATATGACGGCGGGCCATCTTCTTTTCGCAGCCATATGGACGGCCTATATCTTCATCGCGATCGGCTATGAGGAGCGCGACCTTGTCGGCGTTTTTGGCGAGAAATACGCATCCTACATGGCGAAGACGCCCGCCATCCTGCCGCTCGGCAAGCGCCGCTGACGGGTTTTGACAAGAACGGCGCGCCAGCGTAACTCGCGGGGGCTTTTAGTCCCCTCGGGAGCCTTTTGATGATTCCCCGTTACACGCGCGCGGACATGGCCGCGATCTGGTCGCCGGAAACGAAATTCCGGATCTGGTTCGAGATCGAGGCGCATGCGGCCGACAAACTGGCCGAGCTCGGCGTCATCCCCAAAGCGGCGGCGAAGACCATTTGGGAGAAGGGCCGGAACGCCGCCTTCGATGTCGCGCGCATCGACGCGATCGAGCGCGAGGTCAAGCACGACGTCATCGCCTTCCTCACGCATCTCGCCGAAATTGTCGGCCCGGAGGCGCGCTTCGTTCATCAGGGCATGACGTCTTCCGACGTGCTCGACACCTGCCTTTCCGTGCAGCTCGCCCGCGCCTCGGATCTTCTCATCGCCGATATCGACAAGACGCTCGCGGCGGTGAAGAAACGCGCCTTCGAGCACAAGGACACGCTGACCGTCG
>JBFXBB010000098.1:0-9463 GCA_050183685.1 Amphiplicatus sp. | reverse complement strand
GACGTCGACGAGCCCCGGCGCGAGTTCCAGGAACAGCGCGACGGCCGGATGGCGATCGCGCGCGAGAAAATCGGCATAGGCCCCCCGCACCGCGCCGACAACGAGCTTGTCCTTCACCGGCCGTCCATTGACGAAAAGATATTGCTTGTCGGGAAGGCCGCGATTGAAGGTCGGGAGCCCCGCGAAGCCGTAAAGGCGCAGGCCCGCGCGCTCGGCGTCGATGGCGAGGGCGTTCGCCTCGAAATCGCGGCCCATGATCGCGCCGAGACGTTTCAAGCGCCCCGTCTCGCCCGCCGCTTCCGCGCCGTGTGAAAAAAGCCGGCGCCCGTTCGAGGTCAAGGAAAAGGCGGTCTCGGGATTGGCCATTGCGAGGCGCTTTGCGATCTCGGCGACGGCCGCCGTCTCGGCCCGTTCCGATTTCAGGAATTTCAATCGCGCGGGCGTTGCGTAAAACAGCTCGCGCGCCTCGATCCGCGTTCCCTGGCCGGCGAAAGAAGCGGGCGCCGGCTCGCCGACCGCGCCGCCATGCACGCTAAGCCGCCAGGCCTCGCGCGCGCCCGCCGCGCGGCTTGCGATGTCGAGCCGCGCGACGGCGCCGATCGAGGGCAGCGCCTCGCCGCGAAACCCCATCGTCGCGATATTCATGAGATCGTAATCGCCCGCCGGCGACGGCGCGAGCTTTGACGTCGCATGGCGCTCGACGCTGAGAAGAAGACTGTCCCGGTCCATGCCGCAGCCGTCATCGGCGACGGCGATGCGTCGCTTTCCGCCCTCCTCAATATCGATGTCGATGCGCGCGGCGCCGGCGTCGAGGCTGTTCTCGACGAGCTCTTTGACGGCCGCCGCCGGCCGCTCGATCACTTCGCCGGCGGCGATGCGGTTGACGGCCGCCGGCGGCAAGCGGCGAATGACCGGCGCTGGGGCGCGCGCGGACGCGAGCTGATTCGGCATGGCAAGAGTGTAGAGGGACTAGGGACTAGGGACTAGGGACTAGGGACTAGGGGACTGGGGATGGCGAACGGTCGAAGTCCTCGTCCCTCTTGCCTCCGTCAAAACACCCCGGGCAAGCCCAAAGACCCGTCCTTTTTAATGACGACCTTGGAGTCCTTGCCGAGGACGGAGTTGATCGATTCTTCGCGCTCGGTCATCCAGGCCTCGGGATCGTCGACCCGGAGCGGCGCGGCGCTGTCGTCGACCTTGCCCTCGAAAAAGCGCCAGAACATGAGCTGGTTCGCAAAGCTGCGGTCCTTTTCCGCCCGCCCGCCATTTTCGGCCGCGAGAACGACGCGAATCGACGGATCGGCGGAAAGCGCGTTCGCCTTGCGCAAGATGAGCTGCTCGCCCGGCGAAGGCGGCGGCGCGCCCTGATCGCCCATCAGAACCCGGCGCGCGCGCTCCGAGGCCGACAGCTCGTCGGGGCGCGTCTCGCCCGGCCGCGGCGGGCGCAGCGCATAATCGGGCGGCACGACAAGCGGGGCCTTGGTCGTGACCGCGAATTCGTCGGGCGGATTCTTGCCGCCGCCGAGCGCCCTCGACATGCCGCAGCCGCTCGTCGCGACAGCGATAACCGTCAAAGCGGCGATAGCCGGGAAAAGTCGTCGCATAAGCGCCTCACTCCACGATTTGGCTCGGATTATACCGTTCTCGTCCGATTTAGGCAAAGAAGGTGGTAGGGTGAAGGTTGTAGGGCGCAGAGGGAAATCCACACCCTGCACCCTGCCCCCTAAAACCTCTTCCGCTCCCGCAGCCAATCCAGGATGAGGAGCGCCACGCCGACATTGATTGCGGCGTCGGCGACGTTGAAAACCCAGGGAAAGTAGAGTCCCGAAAAGTCGAGGAAATCGACGACATAGCCGAAGCGGGCCCGATCGACGAGATTGCCGACAGCGCCGCCGATGATGAGCGCGACCGCGGCGGCGGCGAGCGGTCGGGCGAGCCGGGCAAGCCAAGCAATGAGGAATCCCGCGACAACGAGGGATAAGAGCGACAGAAAGATCCGCGAACCGGCGCCGCCGGCGAGCATGCCGAAGCTCGCGCCGCGATTTTGCACATAGGTCAGATCGAAAATCCCCGAAAGCTCGATCTTGCCGCGTTGCGGCAGGCGCAGGATGTCGACGATCCAATATTTCACCGCCTGATCGAGAAGCGCGATCGCCGCCGCGCCGGCAAGGCCCCGGCGGAAGAGCGGGTTCTTCGCCGCCGCCGCGCGCCAATTCGCCAATTCGACGGCGAATTTCATTCGCCCCGGCGTTTCAGCGTCCGGCATCGAAACCCTCGACGGCGTCGGCGCAGCGCCCGCACAGCGCCGGATGCGCCGCGGCCGATCCGACATCGTCCGTATAACGCCAGCAACGGACGCATTTTGCGTCTTCAGACTCCCTCGGCTCGACCGCGACGCCCGGCGCGTCGTCGAGCCGGAAGGCGCCGGCCGGCCCCTCGCCCTCCTTCAGCGTCACCGCGCCGGTGATGAAAAGCTCGGCGAGGTCATGGCGTCCGGCGAGATCGAACAGCGCCTTGTCGGCGAGATGGACGACCGGCGCGGCTTCAAGACTCGCGCCGATCCGTTTTTCGCGGCGCTCGATTTCGAGCGCGCCGGTGACGACGCGGCGAAGGCGGCGGAGCTTTTCCCATTCCTCGGCGAGCGCGTCGTCGCGCCAGGCTTCCGGCGTTTGCGGAAACTGCCTGAGATGCACGGACGCTGCGTCCTCGCCATGCCGCGCGCGCCAGGCCTCCTCCATCGTGAAGACGCAGATCGGCGCGAGAAAGGCCGTCAGGCGTTCAAAGCAATGATGCATCACCCTGCGCGCGGCGCGCCGGCGCGGCGCGCCGGGCCGGTCGCAGTAAAGCGCGTCCTTCCTGATATCGAGATAAAAGGCCGAGAGATCGAGCGCGCAGAAATCGAAAAGACGCCGCCAGACCGTCTTGAAGTCGAAGCGGTCATAAGCGGCGCGCACATCCGCGTCGAGCTTTGCGAGACAATGCAGAAGATAGCGCTCAAGCGCCGGCATGTCGGCCGGCGCGACGCGCTCCGTCTCGCTATAGCCGTGGAGCGCGCCGAGAAGATAACGCAAGGTGTTTCTAAGTTTTCTGTAGCCGTCGACCGCCGAACCGATGATCTCGTCGCCGATGCGCATGTCGTCCGTATAGTCTGAACTTGCGACCCAGATGCGGATGATCTCCGCGCCGAAATCGCGGATGACGGTTTCGGGGAGGATGGTGTTGCCAAGGGACTTCGACATTTTGCGGCCCTCGGCGTCGACGACGAAGCCGTTGGTGATGATGTGCTTGTAGGGCGCGCGCCCGCGCGTGCCGCAACTTTCGAGAAGCGAGGACTGGAACCAGCCGCGATGCTGGTCGGAGCCTTCGCAATAGACGTCGGCGGGCCAGGCGAGATCGTCGCGCCCCTCAAGGACGAAAGCGTGGGTCGAGCCTGAATCGAACCAGACGTCGAGAATATCCTCGACCTTTTCATATTTCGCCGCGTCGTGAGCGGGGCCCAGAAGCTCAGCCGCCGGCGTATCGAACCACGCATCGGCGCCGCCCTTGCGGATAAGATCGATGACGCGCGCCTCGACCGCGTCATCGACGAGAACCGCCCCGGTCTCGCGGTCGGCGAAAATCGTCAGCGGCACGCCCCAGGCGCGCTGGCGCGAGACGAGCCAATCGGGCCGGCCCTCGACCATCGCCCGCAGGCGGTTGCGGCCCGCCGGCGGGGTGAAGCTCGTTGCGTCAATCGCGGCGAGCGCGTTCTCGCGCAGGGTCGGTCCGCCGGCGATCTTCTTGTCGAGCCGGATGAACCATTGCGGCGTATTGCGGAAGATGACGGGCGCCTTCGAACGCCAGGAATGCGGATAGGAATGCTTGAGGCGCCCGCGCGCGAGAAGCGCGCCCTTTTCGATCAGCGCGTCGATCACCGCCTTGTTGGCGTCGCCGTCCTTGCCGGCCTTCTTGCCCTCGGTGAGGAGGACCTTCCGGCCCTCGAAGCCCGGCGCCTCTTTCGTGAAGGCGCCGAATTCATCGACCGTATGCGGAATGTCTCCTTGCGAAAAGCCATGCGCGAGCCAGACAGCGTAGTCGTCCTGGCCGTGGCCGGGGGCCGTATGCACGAAGCCGGTCCCGTCCTCGTCGGTGACGTGGTCGCCGGCGAGAAGCGGGACCGGAAATTCATAGCCGCCGTGATGGGCTTTCAAGGGGTGATCGCAGACAAGACCCAAGGGATCGACATCTCCGGTTCGATTCCAGCCCGCAATTTTCGAGGCGGCGGCGACGCTCTCCCAGAGCTTGTCGGCGACAAGCAATTTCTCGCCGATTTTCGCCCAGGGATCGCGTTCCTCGCCGGTCTTCGGATCGACGACTTTCTGCGTCGCCGTCACCTCATAAAGTCCGTATTTCAGCGCGGGGCCGTAACTGATCGCGCGGTTGCCGGGGATCGTCCAGGGCGTCGTCGTCCAGATGACGATCGCGGCGCCGGCCTGGTTGCCTTCGACCACTGGAAATTTCACCCAGATCGTCGTCGATTCATGGTCGTGATATTCGATTTCGGCCTCGGCGAGCGCGGTCTGCTCGACCGGGCTCCACATGACCGGCTTCGAGCCGCGATAGAGAAGCCCTGAGCGGGCGAATTTCAAAAGCTCGGCGGCGATCACCGCCTCGGCTTCGAAGGCCATGGTGGTGTAAGGATTGCTCCAATCGCCGAAGACGCCGAGACGCTTGAACTCCTCACGCTGGATGTCGAGCCATTTCTGCGCATAGGCGCGGCATTCGGCGCGAAACTCCGAAGAGGGAACGTCGCGCTTCGCGCGGCCCTTCGCCCGGAACTCCTCCTCGACCTTCCACTCGATGGGCAGACCGTGGCAGTCCCAGCCGGGAACATAGTTCGCGTCAAAGCCTGTCATCTGCCGCGAACGCACGACGATATCCTTCAGAACCTTCGTCAGCGCCGTCCCCATATGGACGTGGCCGTTCGCATAAGGCGGCCCATCGTGAAGGACGAAGGGGGGCCGACCCTTCGCCTCCTCGCGCAGCCGGCGGTAGATATTCGCTTCCTCCCACGCCTTCAGAAAAACAGGCTCGGCCTTCGGCAGCCCCGCGCGCATCGGGAACGCCGTTTCAGGGAGAAACAGCGTCTCCTTATAGTCGCGAGGCTTTTCGTCGGGCGCGCTCATCATCCGGGCTTTCTGAAAGGAAGCCCTGAAAGACAAGGTCCCGGCGGGTCATGTCAAGCGCCGGGGCCCGTAGGCCGGATGGAGCGAGGCGAAATCCCTTCTAGACGAGTTCGAGGAAACGGACGCCCGCGCCGTCGGCCTCGCAGATCATGGTGCGGCGGGTCTCGCGGCCCCGGTCCTGGACGATATAGCCGGCGGTGAAGCGCACCGCCGCGCCGCCGTCGATCGGCTCGATGCGCTGGGGCTTGGCCGGCAGGGCGACGACAAGCCCGCCGTCGCGCGCGGCGTCGCGCGTCTCGGCCTTGCAGTCATTATAGGCCGCGCCGTAATTATAGCGGCGCTCGCCGGGAGCGTAGCTTGGCGCATGGCCGGCGCCCGCGAGTTCGCTGTCGTCGTAGAATCCGCCGTCGATCTCCTCGTCATCGCCATAAGAGAGCGGCCGGTCGTCGCGGCGATAATAATCGCGCGGCGGCGGCGGATCGTAATAGCCGTAGCGCGTCTCATAGCGGTCGCGTTCGAGCGCGCGGTCGATGAGGACGATCCCGCCGACGACGCCGAGCGCGATCAGGGCCGCCTCGCCGCCGCTGAGATGGCCGTGGCCATGACGGTAATAGCGCGAACCGTAATAATAGCCGCCCCGATAGTGGCGGGCGTAGGCATGGTGATAGCCGCCGTGGCCGCGCCAGCCATGATGATGGCCGCCGCCGGCCGAGGCCGGCGCCGTCGACCCGAGCGCCAGGGCGGCGGCCGTCAAAAGCGTCTTTTTGAGCAAAGCCATGTCACGCAACTCCTCGACCATGCAGGGAAACGTCCCATGCATTTCGCATTTTCCCGCCCTTTTGTGTCGACTTTTGGGCGGAACAGCCGGCATCGCGCGGCCGTGATCGACGTTAACCTGTTATTTTACGGGCGAGTTCGCAATCCGCGGCGATTTGCGCCCGCAAGGCGTCGAGGCTTTCGAAACGGACCTCCTCGCGAAGGAAGTCGACGAAACGCACCGCAAGCGTCTGGCCGTAAAGATCGCCGTCGAAATCGAACAGATGCGTTTCGAGAAGCGGCGCCGGCGCGCCGACCGTCTGTTTGTTGACGGTCGGGCGCCGGCCGAAATTGGCGACGCCTTTATAGAGGCGCCCGTCAAAGACCGCCTCGACGGCATAGACCCCGCGACAGGGTTCGATGAGCTCGCCGAGCGTCATATTGGCGGTCGCAAAGCCGAGCGCGCGGCCGAGACGCCGGCCGGGCTCGACCCGGCCCTTGACGGCCCAAAGCCGGCCGAGCCTTGCCGCCGCCGCGCGCATCTGGCCGGCGGCGATCTTCTCGCGAATATCGCTCGAACTGATCTTGTCGCCCTCCGCCTCGGGCGCCGGCGCGACGAGCAGCGCTTCCAGGCCAGCCGCCTCGGCGAGACGCTTAAGGCCCTCCGCATCGCCGGCGCGTCCCTTGCCAAACCGAAACTCCGTCCCCGTCACAACGCCGGCAAGGCCGAGCTTGGCCTTCAGCACGCTCGCGACAAAAGCCTCGGGCGAGAGTGCGGCGAGCGGCGCGCCGAAAGCGAGCGCGTAAACCTCGACGGCGCCCGCCTCCTTCAAAAGCGCGTCGCGATCTTTCGCGGTCGTCAATAAAAAGGGCGGATCGTCCGGGTGGAAATAGCGGCGCGGATGCGGATCGAAGACGACGGCGCCGGGCGCTGCGCCGATCGCGCCGGCAAAGCGCGCTGTCTCGGCGACGAGCCGCTGATGGCCGCGATGGACGCCGTCGAAATTGCCGATCGCGGCGACGATCCGCCGCCCCGTCACCATTTCAGGGACTCCATCACCGCGACCGCCTCGACGCCGGACAAAGCGAGCGTCTCGCCGGCCGCGTCGGCCGCGCCGTCGTGCACGCCCCCCGCGCCGGCGACGAAAACCGCGCCGAGGCCTTGGGCGTTGGCGCCGGCGATGTCGGTCTTGACCCCGTCGCCGATGGCGAGAATGCGGGCGGGCGCGATCGCGCGGCCGCCGATCCCGGCGACGCGCTTCATCGCGAGATCATAGATCGGCCGATGCGGCTTGCCGCCATAGACGACCGCGCCGCCGAGCGCCTCGTAGATCTGCGCGAGCGCCCCGGCGCAATAGATCAGCCGCCCGCCCCAGCGCACCACGATGTCAGGATTGGCGCAGATCATCGGCAGCGCGCGCGCCGCCATCGCCTCCAGGAGCGCCCGATAATCCTCCGGCGTTTCGCGCGCATCGTCGACAAGCCCGGTGCAGATGACGAAACGGGCTTCCTCCAGCGGCGCGAAATCAATGGCGAGGCCGTGATAGAGGGCGTCGTCTTTCTCCGGTCCCAAGCGAAAGGCCGGCGCCGGCAGCCGGGCGGAAATTTCGGCGCGGACCGCATCGCCCGAGGTGACGACCGCGTCATAGGCCGCGCGCGGAAGCCCGAGGCGGTCGAGCTGGGCGGGAATGATCGAGGACGGCCTCGGCGCATTGGTCAGGATGACGACGGGCCCGCGCGTTCGGCGAAAGCGCGTGAGCGCTTCGGCGACCCCCTCGAAGACCGCAACGCCGTCATGGATGACGCCCCAGGCGTCGCAAAAAAGCGCGTCATAGCCCGACGCGATCGCCGACAGGCGTTCGATGACCGGCAGCGGTGAACGGGACGTTGGCGCGGACATTGGCACGGGCGCTGGCGTTAAGGCCGGCGCCCCGGCGGGTCAAGCGGCCTCAACTCGCCTTGGCGAGAGAATGGTCTTCCTCCGCCTCGCGCACCCCGTGATTTGCAACATAGTGGTCCGATTTGCGCGGCGCGCCGAAAAGATTGCCCTGGCCGAAGTCGATGCCGAGGGCGAGGATCTCCGGCATGTCGTTCTCAAATTCGATCTTCTCGGCGATGAGGCTGATCTCGGCGGCGTCGAGCCGCTTTCTGAAGGCGCGGAGCTTGGCCGCGCCGACTTCGCCCGCCGCCGCCGCCGACAGAAGAAGCTGGCTCGGCGCCTTGACGAAGCGGAAATTCTTCGAGCGCAGCGCATCCCAATCGACGTCGAGATTATGCACGTGGTCGACCGAGAAGGCGAAACCGCGCCGCGCAATCGCCTGCAAATTCTCCTCGAACCGAGGATGCATCATATGGATCGCCGGATAGGTGAATTCGAAGACGAGCCGCGAGGACAGATCGTGATTGATCTCCAGGTAATCCGTAAAATGATTGAAGAAATCGGTGTCGAACAAGGTCGCCGGCGACAGATTGCAGAAGACGGCGAACTGATTGTCGCGGTCGCGCAAGCGCCGGAAGGCCTGCACGCAGCGCAATAGGATCATATTGTCGATGACGCCGATCCGGTTGGCGCGTTCGGCCGCTTCGAGATAGTCGGACGGCCGCAAAACGCCGCCATCCTCGTTTCTGAGACGCGAGAAGGCTTCGTAATAACGGATCTTGCGCTGCGGCAGGCTGACGATCGGCTGCAAATAGAGATCGACTCGGTCGGCCTCGATCGCGTTCTTGACCTTGTCGAGCATCTCCGCATCCTCTTCGGAGACGCCTTTGACCGCGCCGAGCTTCATCAGGGGCGCGATCTTCTTGGCGGACTCGACCGGGTCCTCCTCGCAGCGCGCCGTCAGACGGCGCAGCATTTCGAGCTCGGTCTGCGCCTTCGACAAGGCAAAGCCCATTCGAGCGTGCAAAATGAGCGTGGTGATGAGCGCGGCGCCGAGCCAAATCTCAAGCGGCGCGTTGAGCCCGTCCCGAAAGGAGGCGGCGACGAGGAGAATCCCCGTCAGTCCCGCCATGAACAAGACGCCCGACCCGTATCGCGACGTTCTCTGCCTGAAATTCATCGCCCGCCCTCTTTCGCGTCGGGTCGCGGCGCCAGGATGGCGCGGCGGCCCCGCTCTCAAAGCTAGGCGGGCGCGGTTGAAAAGGAATTAACTTAAATCTTACCCGGATTTAAGGGAGAAGGGAAATCGCGGCCCGGCGTCTTATTAAGACGCCGGGCGATAAACCTTGAGCGGTGCGCCGCAAGGCCCTAGCTCCGGAACTGGTCCTCGCGCGGATCGATGACGATCTCGACGCGGCGGTTCGCGGCCTGGCCCGCCGCGGTCGAATTGTCCGCGATCGGATGCGACTCGCCATAGCCGACGGCCCGCAAGCGCGACGGCGCGACTCCTTGCGAGGCGAGATAGCTCGACACCGACGCCGCCCGGCGCTGCGAGAGGTCGAGATTATAGCTCTCCGAGCCGCGCGAATCGGCGTGGCCGTAAACGCTGACCGTGGTCTTGTCGAATTCCTTCAGGACAAGCGCGACCGAATTCAGCGTTTCG
>JBFXBB010000097.1:0-9483 GCA_050183685.1 Amphiplicatus sp. | reverse complement strand
CCGCGGCCGGCCGACACAGTTCCTCGCCCTCGCAAGAGAAAAGACGCTGTTCCAGGAGACCGCGCACCGCCTGGCGGCGGCGGAACATTCGCCCTTCGCCTCGCCGCTGGTCATCGCCGGGGCGGGCCATGTCGATCACATTCGCCGTCAGCTCGCCGAGATCGGCGTCGCGCCGGCGGCGATCATCACGGAGCCCCAGCCGCGCAACACCGCCGCCGTCGCCGCCGTCGCGGCGGCCTGGACCGAAGAGACGGGCGCCGACGCGCTCGTCCTCCTGACGCCGGCCGATCACCATGTCGCCGATCCGGCGGGTTTCCGCGCCGCCGTCGAGAAAGGCGCGCGCGCCGCCGCCGCGGGCGCCATCGTCACTTTCGGCGTTCAGCCGACGCATCCCCATGCCGGCTATGGCTATATCGAGCGCGGCGCGGCGATCGCGCCCTCGGTCTATGGCGTTGCGGCCTTTCGCGAGAAACCCGACGAAAAGACCGCCGCGCGCTATCTTGCAAGCGGGGCGCATTACTGGAATTCCGGCATTTTCCTTTTCAGCGCGCGGACGATGCTCGCCGAGCTCAAGGCGCATGCGCCCGAGATTTACGCCGCGGCGCGCGCCGCGCTCGACCGCGCCGAACGGTCTGGCGCGCGGATCGATCTCGATAAGGCCGCCTTCGAAAGCTGCCCGGCGAATTCGATCGATTATGCGGTGATGGAGAAAACGGCGAAAGCGGCCGTCGTCGGGCCGGTCGATGTCGGCTGGAACGATATCGGCGCATGGTCGGCGCTTTCGCCTCAGATGGATGCGGAGAAGACGGTTCTCATCGACGCCGAGGGAACGCTTGTCAGGACCGACGGGCCTTTTGTCGGCGTCATCGGCGCGGCGGACCTGATCGTCGTGGCGAGCGAGGGCGCGGTGCTTGTCGCGCGGCGCGACCGCGCCGAAGATGTCAAGAAGCTTGTCGAAGAGTTGAAGGCCCGCGGGCGGGACGATTTATTATAGCGGCGGGGGTGTTTTTTTTGGCCATACAGATGATCGATCTTCTGGCGCAGCGCGCGCGCATCAAGGAACGGCTCGACGCCGCCATCGAGGCGGTGCTTGAGAGCGGCGCCTTTGTCATGGGGCCTCAGATATGCGCGCTTGAGGAGGCGCTTTCGGCTTTCACGGGCGCGGGCCGGACGCTGACTTGCGCGAATGGAACGGACGCGCTTCTTCTGCCGCTCCTCGCCTGGGGCGTCGGCGAGGGCGACGCCGTCTTCTGCCCGAGCTTCACCTTTGTCGCGACGGCCGAAATCATCGCCTGGCTCGGCGCGACGCCGGTCTTCGTCGATATTCTTCCCGATACCTATAATATCGATCCGGATCATCTCGACCGCGAAATCGCGCGGGTGCGTCGGGAGGGCGCGCTCGCGCCCAAAGCTGTCATTGCGGTCGATCTTTTCGGCCAGCTCGCCGATTATCCGCGGCTCGCCGGGATTGCGCGCAAGCACGGTCTAAAGCTCGTCAGCGACAATGCGCAAGGCTTCGGCGCGACGCTCGCCGGCGCGCATCCGATCAAATGGGCCGACGTCGTTACGACGAGCTTCTATCCGGCAAAGCCGCTCGGATGCTATGGCGATGGCGGCGCGGTGCAGACCGATGACGCCGCGCTCTGGGACGTCATGGATTCGCTGCGCATTCACGGCAAGGCGACGAGCCGCGACGCCGAGGGCCGCGACTTCGCGCATGACCCTAAATATCTGAACCTCCGTGTCGGGCTCAACAGCCGGCTCGATACGATCCAGGCGGCGATCCTTCTCGAAAAGCTCGCCATTTTTCCCGACGAAATTTTACGCCGCCAGACGGTCGCGCGCCGTTACAATGAAGGCCTCAAGGGCGCGGTTTTGAAAACCCCGATCCTTCGCGACGGCGCGGTCTCCGTCTGGGCGCAATATACGATTGAGGCTGACAATCGCGACGGCCTCGCCGCGGGTCTGAAATCGGGGGGCGTGCCGACGGCCGTCTATTATCCCGTTCCGATGCACCGGCAGGCGCCCTATCGCCGCTTCGCCGCCGGCGCGCTGCCCGTCACCGAAGCGAAGGCCGAAACCGTCATCAGCCTGCCGATGCACGCCTATCTCGATGAGAAGACGCAGGACCGCATTATCGAAGCGGTCCGCGCCTTCGCCGGGCGCGCCGCCTGACAGGGTCCCGCGGGGGGCGGCGGCGGGGCGGGATCGGCGGACTTTCTCAAAAGGGCTTTTCCGGGGGATTGGCCGTTCGGCGGGGCGCGTGCATAAGTTAGCCAAGACCTCAGGCCGGATTTTAACTATCGAGGATGCGCCTATGAGATTGCTGGTGACGGGCGGGACCGGTTTCGTCGGGTCGGCGGCCGCGCGGCAGGCGGCGTCGCGTCGCCCTCCTGGCGTGCGGCGCTCGACGAGATCGTTCCGGATTTGATGACGAAAAGAGGGTAGACGGATGAAAGGGATCGTGCTCGCAGGCGGCTCCGGCACGCGGCTTCATCCGATCACGCGGGGGATATCGAAGCAGCTCCTGCCGATCTTCGACAAGCCGATGATCTATTATCCCTTGAGCGTGCTGATGCTGGCCGGGATTCGCGACATTCTGATCATCACGACGCCGGACGACCGGTCCTCCTTCGAGCGCCTTCTCGGCGACGGCGCGGAGATCGGCGTCCGCTTTTCCTACGCCGTCCAGCCGCGCCCCGACGGCCTCGCGCAAGCCTTCCTCATCGGCGAGGATTTCGTCGCGGGCGAGAAATGCGCGCTCGTCCTTGGCGACAATATCTTCTACGGCCACGGGTTGCAGGAGATGCTGCTCAAAGCTGCCGCGCTTGAGAAAGGCGCCGAAATTTTCGGCTATCAGGTCGCCGATCCCGAACGCTATGGCGTCATCGAGTTCAGCGAGGGCGGCCGCGTCCTCTCGATCGAGGAGAAGCCCTCGAAACCGAAGTCGAAATTCGCCGCGACCGGCCTTTATTTCTATGACGAGACCGTCTGCGCGCGCGCCAAGGAGGTAAAGCCCTCGGCGCGGGGCGAACTCGAAATCACGAGCCTGAACGAAATGTATGTGCGCGACGGCCTCTTGCGCGCGCATGTCTTGGGGCGCGGCTTTGCCTGGCTCGACACCGGCACGCATGACTCGCTTCTCGAAGCGGCGCATTTCGTGCAGACGATCGAGGAGCGGCAGGGATTGAAGATCGCCTGCCTCGAAGAAATCGCCTTCCGCCGCGGCTATATCGACCGGGCGCAGCTTGACGCGCTTGCAAAGCCGCTGATTAAAACCGGCTACGGACGATATCTCGCCCGACTCGCGGCGGAAGGAAGTTAGAACGTGGACAAGAAAGGCGCCAATGCGACGGTGACGATCACGCTTGGCGCGACGCGCGTCGACATCGCCAATGACCGCCCGCTCGCGCTTTTCGCCGGGCCTTGCGCGCTCGAAAGCCGCGCCCATGCGCTCGAAATGGCGGGGGCGCTGAAGGAGATGACGGGCCGACTCGGGATTGGCCTTGTCTACAAGACATCCTTCGACAAGGCGAACCGGACAAGCGGGGCGAGCGCGCGCGGCGCCGGGCTCGACGCCGCGCTGCCCATCTTCGCGGAGATTCGCGCGAGCCTTGGCCTTCCCATTCTCACCGACGTGCATGAACGCGAACAATGCGCGCGCGCGGCCGAGGCGGCGGATGTCTTGCAGATCCCCGCGTTCCTCTGCCGGCAGACGGATTTGCTTGTCGCTGCCGCGCAAACGGGCCGCGTCGTTAAAGTGAAAAAGGGTCAGTTCCTCGCGCCCTGGGACATGAAGAATGTCGTCGCGAAAGTGGTCGAGGCGGGCAATCCGAACGTGCTCGTCACCGAGCGCGGCGCAAGCTTCGGCTACAATACGCTCGTCTCCGATTTCCGCGCGATCCCGATCATGGCGCGCGAGACGGGCGCGCCCGTCGTCTTCGACGCCACCCATTCCGTGCAGCAGCCGGGCGGGCAGGGCGCGACATCGGGGGGCGAGCGCGATTTCGTCCCGAGCCTCGCGCGCGCCGCCGCGGCGGTCGGCGTCGCCGCGCTCTTTGTCGAGACGCATCAGGACCCCGACAAGGCGCCCTCCGACGGGCCGAACATGATTCCGCTGAAGCGCCTCGAAAGCTTCCTTTCAGAAGTCGTTGAGATCGACCGCCTCGCCAAGGCGCGCCGCTCCTTGCACGGATTTTCATGAGCGGCCCGCCCCTGAAAGATCCGCCCGTCATTGCGCGCGTCAGGGACTGGACGTTCCGGCAGGCGCTGCCCTTCTGGGCCGAGAACGCCGCCGACCGGCGTTATGGCGGTTTCATCGAGGAATTCGCCCTGAACGGGCGCGACGCGGCGCTTCCCGAAAAGCGGCTGCGCGTTTCCTGCCGCCAGATTTACGCCTTCTCGCACGCGGTCCTTCTCGGCGATCAGGACGGCAAGAATCACATTGCGAACGGCGTCGAATTCCTCGTCGGGAAGGGCTGGCAGGGGCCGGACAAGGGCTTTGCGCGGCGGCTCGCCCGCGACGGCGCCGTCGCCGATCCGACGCCCGATCTTTACGACCATGCTTTCGCGCTCTTCGCCTTCGCCTGGGCCTTTCGCGCAACGAAGGAACGCGGCTATCTTGATTGGGCGCATAAGACGCTCGACTTCGTCGAAACGCATATGGCGCATGAAAGCGGGGAAGGCTTTGCGCATCAACTGCCGATGACGGGGCCGCGCATCCAGAATCCGCATATGCATCTTCTCGAAGCCTCGCTCGCCGCTTATGAGGCGTCGGGGCAGGCGCGCTTCGGGGAGCGCGCGCATGACATCGCCGCGCTTTTCTCGCGTCGCTTCTTCGATCCGGAAACGGGAACGCTCGGCGAGTATTTTGACGACAATTGGCGTCGCGTCGCGGGCGACAAGGGGCGCGTCTGCGAGCCCGGCCATCAATTCGAATGGGCGTGGATTCTCGACAATTGCGGCCGGCTTCTCGGCCTCGAATTTCCCGAGGAGATCCGCGCGCTCACGGGCTTCGGCGAGAAGCGAGGGATCGATCCGAAAAGCCGCGCGGTCTATATGGCCGTGCGCGACGACGGCGCGGCGCTCGACAAAAGCTCGCGCGTCTGGGCGAACACGGAGCGATTGAAAGCCGCGGTCGCGCTTTACGAGCGCGAGGGCGACGATCCCTCGCGGATTTTCGAGGAGAGCGCAGGATTGCTTCTCGACCGCTATTTCACGCCGACCAAATCGCATCCGATTCCGACGGGCGCCTGGATCGACGCTTTTGACGGCGACGGCCGGCCGGTCTCTGCAACGATCCCCGCCTCGACGCTCTATCATGTCCTCCTCGCCTTCGCGGAGATGCTGCGCGTCGCCGGGAAGATTTCGGAATAATTTCTGCGGGGATAACTATTTCCCTCTGAAAGCGACTGGTTTTTTCGCGGCTTAGATAAATAAATTCCCGTTTTGTTCCAATTTATCCCCCGCCCTCCCAATCTCGCTTATGCTCGCGCCGTTGCGTTCAGCCGTGGAGTGACTCATGAAGACGGTCCGCTTTCAGCTACCCTATCGTTCGCCGCAGGAGGCCCGGAGGCGCATGGCCGTTAACGAGTCCTTGAGAGCGCGCGACGCGGCTGTGGGGCTTGCGGTCCTGTCGGCGGCGGCGACGGACCGCCTGGCCGAGACGGTCGAAAGGGGGGCCGCGCTGATCGAAAAGCTCAATGAATGCGTCAAGGCGCGGGAGGCCTCCCGATGAGCCGATCCGCGCCGGCGCCAGCCGCGACCGTCGTCATCGTCAACTACAACGCCGGCGGCCGTCTCGAAAAATGCCTCGCCCATCTCGAAGCGCAGACGCGGCGCGATTTCGACGTCGTCGTCATCGACAATCAGTCGGCGGACGACTCGCTCGCGGCGGCGCGCCGCTCGGGTCTCGGCCCCGCGGTCATCGAGGCGGGCGCCAATCTCGGCTTTGCGGCGGCGAACAACCGGGCGGCGGCGCGCGCGCGGGGCGAATGGCTCGTCTTTCTCAATCCCGACGCCTATGCGGCGCCCGACTGGTTCGAGGAATTGCTGAAAGGCGCGGCGCGCTATCCTTTCGCCGACGCCTTCGGCTCGACGCAGCTCGACGCGAAGGACCCTTCCCGTCTCGATGGAGCGGGCGACGTCTTCCACATGATCGGCGTTCCCTATCGCGGCGCGTTCGGCTGGCCGGCCGAAAAGGCGCCGCCGGATGGGGAATGCTTTGCGCCCTGCGCGGCGGCGGCGATGTATCGGCGCGCCCGCTTCGAGGCGCTCGGCGGTTTCGACGAAAGTTTCTTCTGCTATGGCGAGGATGTCGATCTCGGCTTTCGTCTGCGGCTCGCGGGCGGGCGCGCCGTGCAGCTCGCCGCCGCGCGCGTCCTCCACGAAGGATCGGGAATCGCCGGCCGCTACAGCGACTTCGCCGTCTATCACGGCAATCGCAACCGCGTCTGGACGGCCTACAAGGACATGCCGGGGCTTCTCTATTGGCCGTTCTTTCCGCTGCGCCTCGTTGCGGACCTTTATTTCCTCGCCCGCGCCTATTCGGTCGGGACAGGCCCGAGCTATGCGCGCGCCTTGAAGGACGGCTATTTCGGGCTCGCCGCGCTCAAGTCCCGACGGCGCGCGATCCAGCGCGCCCGGCGCGCGACGACCGCCGAGATCGCCCGCATGATCGCCTGGTCGCCCTTGAAGCTTATGCGCCGCGCGCCCGCTTTGCGGCGGCTTCCGGAGAAGGCCGCCTCGATGATTGCCTCGGCCCCGCGCGCCGGATATCTCGGCTTGCGACAAGAGGGGCCGCGAGAGGAGGGGGGATGACGGCAAGGAATTTCCGGTCCGTCCCGCCCGGCAATGAGCCTGAGGACGACCCCGCGCGTCTTCGCGCCCGCGCCGAAGCGGCCGAGCGCCGATTCGCCGAGCGCGTCCATGAAGTCGAGCGCCTCCGGCGCGCGCTCGCCCGCGCCAAGGCGGAGGTCCAAGCCTACCGCACAAGCACGGTCTGGCGGCTGACCGCCCCCTTGCGCGCGACGGTCGTCGCGACCCGCTTCATTCTGCGCCGACCCCGCGAGGCGCTGCGTCTCGGCGGGGCGCTTGCGAGGGCCTTGGCGACGGGGGGGCCGCGCAAAGCGGCGGGCGCGCTGCGCGCTTTCCTCGCGGCCCGCGCCCATGCAATGTCGCCCCTCCGCTATGCGCGCTGGATCGAGGAGCATGACGTCGTAACCGCGGCGGACCGGGCCGCGATGACGGCGGCGGCGGCGCGCTTCGAGCGCCGGCCGGTCTTCTCGGTCGTCATGCCCGTCTACGACGCGCCGGTGCCTTTTCTGCGCGCGGCGATCGACAGCGTTCTCGACCAGACTTACGACCAATTCGAACTCTGCATCGCCGATGATTGCTCAAGCGCGCCGCATGTCCGCGCGATCCTCGAAGACTATCGCCGCCGCGACGCGCGGGTGAAAGTCGTCTTCCGCGAGGAGAACGGGCACATATCGCGCGCCTCGAATTCGGCGCTCGCGCTGGCGTCCGGCGAATGGACGACCTTTCTCGACCATGACGACGCGCTTGCGCCGCACGCGCTCTTCTGCCTCGCCGAGGCGTTGGACCGGCGCCCCGAGGCGATGCTTCTTTATTCCGACGAGGACAAGCTCGACGCAGGCGGGGCGCGCGCCGAGCCCTATTTCAAGAGCGACTGGAACGAGCGGCTCTTCTTCGAGCAGAACATGATCTGCCATCTCGCCGCCTATCGCACCGACCTCGTCCGCGAGATCGGCGGCTTTCGCGAGGGCTTCGAGGGCTCGCAGGATCACGATCTGGCGCTGCGCTATGTCGAGCGCATCGCGCCCGAGGCGATCGTGCATATCCCGCATGTCCTTTATCACTGGCGCATGAGCGAAGGCTCGACGGCGCTTGCGCCGGGCGAGAAGAATTACGCGCTGGAAGCCGGGCTCAAGGCGTTGAAAGACTGCATCGCCCGGCGGGGCCTTGCGGCGAGCGTCGAGGCGCAGGAGGGCCTTGCCTATTATCGCCTGAAGATGCGCCTTCCCGATCCCGCGCCGAGGACGACGATCATCATTCCGACGCGCGACGGCCTCAAATTCCTAAAGCCCTGCATCGAGTCGATCCTCGAAAAGACGGATTATCCGAATTACGAGATCCTGATCGTCGACAATCAGAGCCGCGAGGCCGAGACCCTCGCCTATTTCGAGGACCTTGCAGGCCGTGCGCCGGTCGAGATCATGAGATATGACGCGCCCTTCAATTTTTCGGCGATCAACAACGCCGCGGTGCGGCGCGCCTCGGGCGATTTCGTGTGTCTTCTCAACAACGACACGGAAGCGATCGCGCCGGGCTGGCTCTCGGAACTTGTCGCCGAGGCGAGCCGGCCGGGCGTCGGCGCGGCGGGCGCAAAGCTTCTTTATACGGACGGGACGGTGCAGCATGCGGGCGTCGTTCTCGGCGTCGGCGGGGCGGACGGCGTCGCCGGCCATGCCTTTCTGAATATCGCCGCGAATCACGGCGGCTATTTCAGCCGCAATCTCCTCGCCGGCGAGGTCTCGGCGGTGACGGCGGCCTGCATGGTCCTGCCGAAGCGCCTCTTCGAGGCGGTTGGCGGCCTCGACGAGGACAATCTCAAGATCGCCTTCAACGACATCGATCTCTGCCTCAAGATCCGGGCGGCGGGCTACAAGGTCGTCTGGACGCCGCAGGCGCTCCTCTATCATCATGAATCGAAAACCCGCGGGCTTGAAGACACGCCCGAAAAGCAGGCGCGCTTTGCCCGCGAAGTCCGGTTCATGCTGGCGAAATGGGGCGCGGTCCTGCAATCAGATCCCTATTACAATCCCAATTTGTCGCTCGATGCGGAGACGTTCTCGCTCGCTTCCGAGCCGCGCGTCTTGCGGCCCTGGCTCGCCGAGGGCGGCGCCGTCCTCGTCTCCGACCTGATCGGCCGGCCCGCGAGGCCCGCGCCGTGATCCTGTTCATGCTATCGAGCGCGCTCTATGGTCTCGCCGCCGCGGCGATCTTCTATGTCCTGACGGCGCGGCTTTCGCGCGGCGGGTTTGCGCCGATCGCGCCTGCAATCGCGATCGCGATTCTCGGCGTGGCCTCGCTCGCGGTTTTCTGGACGGTTTTTCTTGCGCCCTTTCTCGCCGCGCCCCTCAATGTCGCCTTCTGGCTCGGCGCGGTCGCGGCGCTGTTCCTTGCGCGCCGCGCGCCTTTCGACCGCGAAGCGGCGGCGATGGCGGCGCTCTGGGCGGCGGGCGCGGTGATTCTGCTTTTCCTCGCTTTCGCGCCGACGGGCGTTGCGGACGTTCTTGCGACCGCGAAGACGCGCTGGTCGCATTCCTTGCCTGGCGATAATGAGATCCCGCTTGTTTTCGCCAAGCATCTGAAGGATGGCCATATCCCGACGCCGATGTATGGCGACTGGCTGAGCAGCGACCGGCCGCCCTTGCAATCGGGCTATTACCTCCTGACGGCGCC
>JBFXBB010000096.1:0-9612 GCA_050183685.1 Amphiplicatus sp. | reverse complement strand
GCGCCGGCGACGGGCGGCGCGGCGCTGACCGAGACCCGCGCCGCTTATATGCGCTATCGCGGCCTGGGCCATGAAATCGCGGTCGGTCTGCCGCCGGAAAGGCTCGCGCCGACCGGGCTCGCTGCGCTCTTTGAGGACGCCTATCGCGCGCTTTACGGGCGCACGATCCCCGGCATGGAGATCGAGGCGTTGACTTTCGCGCTCACTTTGTCGGGAGCAAAGCCGCCGGCGCCGGCGGCGATGGCGTCGAAGGCCGCGCGGCGCGCCGCGCCGACATCGCGCCGCGAGGCCTTCGACGCCCCGCTCGGCCGGAGGCTTTCCTATGGCGTCTTCGAAAGAGAGGCGCTCGCGGCCGGCGCCGAGATCGACGGTCCCGCGCTCATTGTCGAGGACCAGACGACGACGGTCGTCACCTCGGTCTTCAAGGCGCGGGTCGACGCCCTCGGACATTTGATCCTTGAACGGAAGGCCGGCGCATGAGCGCGTTCGACGATCTTGGCCGGCAATTATTGTGGAATCGCCTTGTCGCCATTGTCGAGGAGCAGGCGCAGACCTTGATCCGCACGGCCTTCTCGACGACGGTGCGCGAGGCGGGCGACCTTTCGGCGGGCGTTTTCGATCCCGAGGCCCGCCTGCTTGCGCAGGCCGTCACCGGAACGCCCGGCCATGTCAATGCGATGGCCGCCTCGGTCGGGGCTTTTTTGCGCAAATATCCGCTCGCCTCCCTTGAAGAGGGCGACGTTCTCATCACGAACGACCCTTGGGACGGCACGGGCCATCTCAATGATTTTACTGTCGTCACGCCCGTCTTTCGCGCCGGCGAGGCGATCGCGCTTTTCGCCGCGACCTCGCATGTCGCCGATGTCGGCGGGCTCGGCTTCGGACCCGACGCGCGCCAGGTCTATGAAGAGGGCCTGCTCGTGCCGATCATGCCGCTGTTCCGCCGCGGCGCGGCGAATGAGACGCTCCTCGCCATGATCGCCGCCAATGTGCGCGATCCGACGGCGGCGCTTGGCGATCTTTATTCGCTCGCGGGATGCAACGCGGCGGGCGCGCGCCGGCTTCTCGAAACGCTCGACGAATTCGGCCTCGATGATCTTAGCCCCGTAGCGCGCATGATCATCGAGAATTCAAGGCGCGCCATGCACGCGGAAATCGCCAAGCTTCCGCGCGGGACTTATGAGAACGCCATGCGCATCGACGGCTATGACGCGCCGGTCGATCTCGTTTGCCAGGTGAGGATCGGCGGAGATGCGATCGACATCGCCTTCGATGGAACCTCGGATGTTTCGCCGCGCGGCGTTAACGTGCCGCTCACTTACACCCAGGCTTACGCCTCTTTCGGAGTGCGCTGCGTCGTCGGCAACGAGGTCCCGAACAATGCGGGCTCGCTCGCGCCCGTGCGCGTTTCGGCGCCGGAGGGCTCGATCCTCAACGCGCGCCGTCCGGCGGCGGTCTCGGCGCGGCATGTGATCGGCCAAATGCTCCCCGATGTCGTTCTTGGGGCGCTCGCCAAAGCGATCCCGGACCGCGTTCCGGCGGAAGGGGCGGCCTGTCTTTATCTGCCCGTCCTCCTTGGCGGGCAGGGGATCGGCGGCGGGGAAGATTTCGTGATGAACGCCTTTTACACGGGCGGTACGGGAGCTCGTCCGTATAAGGATGGTATTTCCTGCACGGCTTTTCCGTCGGGCGTCAAGAATACGCCCGTTGAAATCAACGAGACGACAGCGCCGATCATCATGTGGCGCAAGGAATATATAACGGACTCAGGGGGCGCCGGCGAATATCGCGGCGGCCTCGGCCAGGCGATGGCGTTCGAGCACGCCGAAGGTCGCGCGATGGCGGCGTCGAAAATGTTCGACCGCATCAGAAATCCTGCGCGGGGCCGCGACGGCGGGCGCGCGGGCGGCCCCGGCGCGGCGCGTCTCGACGATGGAACGATCCTCTCAGGCATGGGCCGGGACATCGTTCCGGCCGGTCGCCGCCTCATCATCGAAACGCCGGGCGGCGGCGGCAAGGGCGATCCGCGAAAGCGCGCCAGGGAGAAGGTCGCGCAAGATCTGCGGGCGGGACTGATCAGCGAAAACGCCGCCCTTCGCGATTATGGGGTTGGGTGATTGGTTTGACTCGGCGCGCCGCGGGCCCATCCTTCGTGACGCCTCGCTTCGCGAGGCTCCTCAGGATGAGGCTTTCCCTTGTTGCAACAAGCAGGGTCTCATCCTGAGGAGCGGCCGAAGGCCGCGTCACGAAGGATGGGTCGCCGAAGCGCCGGGGGTGTCTCTATCACGCTGGCCGCAGGCGCCGCCGCGGCGATTAAGGAATCCATAAGGCCGCCCGCTTCTTACTTGCGGGGCGGCGCCATAGACCTCAAATGCATTCCGGGACCATGATAATTTCCGCAGCGTTTCCATGCCGCCCAAAACGGCGATCGGGAGGTACGAATGAGCAAAAACGCGCCTAGCCTCTTTGTGCCGGAGCCGGAATTTCGTCCCGGCGATACGCCCTATTTCAGCGGCGTGAAGATTCCAAAAGCCGGCGCGGCGCGCCGGCCCGAAATCGATGTCGCGGCCGAAGAGATTCACGATCTTGCATATTCTATCATCCGCGTTCTCAACCGCGACGCCGAAGCGGTCGGTCCCTGGGCGGGACGATTGACGGATGACGAAGCGCTCGAAGGCTTGCGCGACATGATGAAAGTCCGCGCTTTCGATGCGCGGATGCTGCTCGCGCAGCGTCAGGGCAAGACGTCTTTCTATGTGCAATCTCTTGGCGAGGAGGCGATCGCCTGCGCCTTTCAGAGGGCGTTGTCGCCCGGCGACATGAATTTCCCGACTTATCGCCAGCAGGGCCTGCTCATCGCGTCCGGCTATCCGATGATCGACATGATGAATCAGATCTATTCGAACGCCAAGGATCCGATGGCGGGCCGCCAGCTTCCCGTGCTCTATTCGGCGAAGAACCACGGCTTTTTCACGGTCTCCGGCAATCTCGCGACGCAATTCATCCAGGCCGTCGGCTGGGCGATGGCCTCCGCGATCAAGGGCGATGCGAAAATCGCCGCCGGCTGGATCGGCGACGGTTCGACGGCGGAGTCGGATTTTCACGCGGCGCTCGTATTCGCCTCGACCTATCGCGCGCCTTGCGTCCTGAATGTCGTCAACAATCAATGGGCGATCTCGACCTTTCAAGGGATCGCGCGGGGCCGCGCGGCGACTTTCGCCGCGCGCGGGCTCGGCTTTGGAATCCCCTCCCTTCGCGTCGACGGCAATGATTATCTCGCGGTCCACGCCGTCTCGAAATGGGCGGTCGAGCGGGCGAGGGCGGGGCTCGGGCCGACGCTTGTCGAGCATGTCACCTATCGCGTCGGCGCGCATTCGACCTCGGACGACCCTTCCGCCTACAGACCGAAGGCGGAATCGGACGCCTGGCCGCTCGGCGATCCGGTCGAGCGCCTGAAAAACCACCTCATCGCCGCCGGCGTCTGGTCCGAGGCGCGTCACGCCGAAGCCAAGGCCGAGATCGAAAGCGAGATCGTCCGGCTGCAAAAGGAGGCCGAGCGCATCGGCACCATGCAATCCGGCAGGAAGCCGCCGCTCCGGGAGATGTTCGAGGACGTCTATAAGGAGACGCCGGTCCATCTCATCCGCCAGCGGGAAGAGGCGGGGGCCTGAAGCGATGGCGCGCATGAGCATGATCGAGGCCTTGCGCGACGGGCTCGACGTCGCGATGGGGGCCGATGAGAATGTCGTCGTCTATGGCGAGGATGTCGGCTATTTCGGCGGCGTCTTTCGCGTGACGCAAGGCTTGCAGGAGAAATATGGCAAGCATCGCTGTTTCGACAGCCCGATCAACGAAAGCGGCATTATCGGCGCGGCGATCGGAATGGCGGCCTACGGCCTCAGGCCCTGCGTCGAAATTCAGTTTGCGGATTATGTTTATCCTGGCTATGACCAGCTCGTCTCGGAAGCGGCGCGCATCCGCTACCGCTCGAATGGCGACTTCACCGCGCCGATGACCGTCCGCATGCCGACCGGCGGCGGCATTTTCGGCGGCCAAACCCATTCGCAGAGCCCCGAAGCGCTGTTTGCGCATGTCAGCGGCCTGAAGACGGTCATTCCGTCCAACCCCTATGACGCCAAGGGCCTTCTCATCGCCTCGATCGAGGATGACGATCCGGTGATTTTTCTGGAGCCGAAACGCCTCTATAACGGCCCTTTCGACGGTCATCATGATCGGCCGGTGACGCCCTGGAAAAAACACCCGCTCGGCGACGTCCCGGAGGGCCGCTACAAGGTTCCGCTCGGCAAGGCGGCGATAAGGCGCGAAGGCGCGGGCGTCACCGTGCTCGTCTACGGCACGATGGTCCATGTCGCGCTCGCCGCCGCCGAGGAGACGGGCGTCGACGCGGAAGTCGTCGATTTGAGGACGCTTTTGCCGCTCGACCTCGAAACGATCGAGGCCTCGGTCAAAAAGACCGGCCGCTGCGTCATCGTGCATGAGGCGACGAAGACCTGCGGCTTCGGCGCCGAGCTGATGGCCGTCGTGATGGAGACCTGCTTTTACCATCTCGAAGCGCCGGTGATCCGCGTCACCGGCTGGGACACGCCTTATCCGCATGCGCATGAATGGGCGTATTTTCCGGGACCCGAGCGCGTCGGCGCGGCGCTCAAGAAAGTGATGGAGGCCGTCTGATGGGCGAATATGTGATCAAGCTCCCGGATGTCGGCGAGGGCGTCGCCGAAGCCGAGCTCGTCGAATGGCTGGTCGAGGAGGGCGCGACGGTGCGCGAGGACGAGACGCTCGCCTCCGTCATGACCGACAAGGCGACGGTCGAAATTCCCTCGCCGGTCGCGGGCAAGGTGATCTGGCGCGGCCCGAAGATCGGCGAGGCCGTCGCCGTCGGCGCGCCGATCATCCGTATCGAGATCGACGGGGAGGGCGAGGCGGACGGTCCAGAAAAACCAGACGCCGCGCCTTCGGAAGAAAGGCCTCGCGCGGCGCCGGCGGTGCGTCGCCGTGCGATGGAGGCCGGCGTCGATCTTCATGACGTCAAGGGGACGGGTCCGTCGGGGCGCATCACCCGCGAAGACATCGTCGCGCATGTTGAGCATGCGCCCGCCGCGCCGCGCATGGACAATGCCGTAAAAGAAATTCCTCTCATCGGTCTCCGCCGCAAGATCGCCGAGAAAATGACGCGCGCCGCGACGCGCATCCCGCATATCACCTATGTCGAGAGCGTCGATATGACGGCGCTCGAAGCGCTGCGCGCGGCGCTCAATGAGCAACGCAAGGAAGGCCGGCCCAAGCTGACGCCGCTCGCCTTCCTGATGCGCGCCCTGGCGCGCGCGGTCGCCGACCAGCCCCGGTTCAATGCCCATTACGACGACGAGGCCGGCGTGCTGCGCCAATATGGCGCCGTCCATGTCGGCGTTGCGACGCAGACCGATGACGGCCTCCTCGTCCCGATCGTCCGTCATGTCGAGGCGATGGGGCTTTGGCGCTGCGCCGGCGAGCTTGCGCGTCTCGCCGACGGCGCGCGCGCGGGAATGCTGAAGCGCGAGGATCTCATAGGCTCGACCATTACCATTTCCTCTCTTGGCGCGCTTGGGGGCGTCATGTCGACGCCTGTCATTAACCACCCGGAAGTCGCGATCATCGGCGTCAACAAGATAGAGATTCTGCCGAAATGGGAGGATGGCCAGTTCATCCCGCGTCGGATGATGAATCTGTCCTCAAGCTTCGATCACCGAATCATCGACGGCTATGACGCGGCGGTCTTCGTCCGGCGAATCAAAACCCTTCTTGAGACGCCGGCGGCGATCTTCATAGAGGATTGACCTTTTTGGCCGGCGCCGTGCAAACTTCTCGGCCCTTGGAAACGCCCTCGAAATCGAAAGCGGACGCTCCCCTTCCGCGTATGAAAAAGGCGCCGATCATGATCGGCTGGCGGGAGTGGGCGGCGTTCCCCGAGCTTGGGGATTTCCGCATCAAGGCGAAAATCGACACGGGCGCGAAGACCTCGGCCCTGCACGCCTTTCGCATCCGGGCGACGCGTCGCGACGGGCTCGACTTCGCGGAATTTTACGTTCATCCCGTGCAGAAGCGCCGCCAGCCGGAACTTTTCTGCGCCGCGCCTATTATTGACAAGCGGGGCATTCGCAGCTCGAACGGCGTTCTCGAACAGCGATTCATCATAAGGACGACGCTTCGCCTCGGCGAACGCGCATGGCCGATCGAGGTTTCGCTCACCAATCGGGACGCGATGGGTTTTCGATTGCTTCTCGGCCGCGACGCCTTCAGGAAGAGATATGTCATCGACCCGAGAGCGTCTTTCCTTCTCGGCCGGTGACCGACAATCTGGAACAGCCTATGCAATTGGCGCTGCTATGCCGCAATCCTTCTCTCTACTCCCACTTGCGTCTTTGCGAGGCGGCGAGGGCGCGCGGGCATGAGATCGAAGTCGTCGATCATCTGCGTTGCTATATCAACATCACCTCGCTGCGCCCTTCGGTGCGCTATCAGGGACGCAATTTGCCGGTCTATGACGCGGTGATCCCGCGCATCGGCGCGTCGGTGACGTTCTACGGCGCCGCCGTCCTCCGGCAATTCGAGGTGATGGGCGTCTATCCTCTAAACGAGTCTGTGGCGATCACGCGCTCGCGCGACAAGCTCAGAAGCTTGCAATTGCTGGCGCGCAAGGGCGTCGGTCTTCCCGTCACCGTTTTTGCGCATAGGACGAGCAACGCCGAGGAGGTCGTCAATCTCGTCGGCGGCGCGCCCGTCGTCATCAAGCTTCTTGAAGGCACGCAAGGCATCGGCGTCGTTCTCGGCGAAACGCAGAAAGCGGCCGAGTCGATCATTCAGGCTTTCGGCGGGGTCAACACCAACATCCTCGTTCAGGAATTCATCAAGGAAGCGGGCGGGGAGGATATCCGCTGCCTCGTCGTCGGCGAGAAGGTCGTCGCCTCGATGATCCGCAAGGGCCGCGAGGGCGAGTTTCGCTCCAATCTTCACCGCGGCGGGACGGCCGAAGCCGCCAAGATCACGCCAGCCGAGCGCTCGACCGCGCTCGCGGCCGCCAAGGCGATGGGCCTTAATGTCTGCGGCGTCGACATGCTGCGGTCCAATCACGGTCCCGTCGTGATGGAGGTGAATTCCTCGCCAGGGTTAGAAGGCGTCGAAAAAGCGACCGGCGTAGACGTCGCAGGCAAGGTGATCGAATTCATCGAGAAAAACGCCAAGCCCCATAAGACGGCGACGAAGGGGAAGGGATGAGGGCGGCGAGCCGGCGAGAATCTGCGCGGCGCCGACGCGCCGCTTGTTCAGGATGACAGCCCTGGACGCGGATCTCGCCTAAAAGGGATTCAATTTAAGAGGTCGCCGGACGTCGTTAAGCTCTAATCAAACAAACTCGACACCGATTCCTCATTCGCGATCCGCCGGATCGCTTCGGCGAGGAGGTCGGCGACCGAGACGAATTCGATTTTTCGGCAGGCCTCGACCGCCGAAGTCGGCTGGATCGAATCGGTGACGACAAGGCGTTCGAGGGCGCTCGCCTTTTCGATGCGCTCGACTGCGCCGCTTGACAGAACCCCGTGCGTCACAAAAGCGGCGACGCTTTTCGCGCCTTGATTCATCAAGGCCTCCGCGGCGTTGCAGAGCGTGCCGCCGGAATCGACGATGTCGTCGAAGAGCAGGCAGTCGCGGCCCCGGACGTCGCCGATGATGTTCATCACTTCCGACACGCCCGCCTGTTCGCGGCGCTTGTCGACGATGGCGAGCGAGCGGTCTTCGAGGCGCTTTGCGAGCGAGCGCGCGCGCACGACCCCGCCGACATCGGGCGAGACGACGGTGAGGTTCGAGACCTCGCCGCGATGCAGCTCGCGGATGCGCTTTTCGAAAACTTTGACCGCATAAAGATTATCGGTCGGAATGTCGAAAAAGCCCTGGATCTGCCCGGCATGAAGATCGACGGTGAGAACGCGGTCGGCGCCGGCGGTCGTGATGAGATTGGCGACGAGCTTTGCTGAAATCGGCGTCCGGGGGCCCGCCTTCCTGTCCTGCCGCGCATAGCCGAAATAGGGAATGACCGCCGTCACCCGGCTCGCCGAGGCGCGCGTCAAGGCGTCGATGATGATGAGGAGCTCCATCAGATTGTCATTGGCCGGCGTCGACGTGGACTGGACGACGAAAACATCCTCGCCGCGGACATTCTCCTGGATTTCGACGAAGACCTCGCTGTCCTTGAAGGTGCGGATGTCGGCGGCGGCGATCGCGGTCGCGAGCTTTTTGCCGATGGCCTCGCTGAGCGGCCTGTTCGAGTTGCCGGCGATCAGTTTCATGGTCTTCCCCTTGGCCCCGTCGCGCGGTTTGTGACGGTTTCCTGACGCCTGTTCAAGCCCTTTCGCCGGCAAGCGCGATCGCCGAGAGATTGCGGCCATAGTCCGGCGCGCCGGCGCGCCGGCTTGCGCGATAGCTGAAATAGGCGTCCCTCGCGGCGAGGGTGCAGACGCCAAGATCGTCGAGCGCGGGAACGCCCGCTTCCTGAAGACGCCAGCGGCCGAAGCCGGCGAGGTCGAACTGGCGCTTTTCGGGCGCCGTCCCGGCCGCGAAAAACCGCGCCGCCCCCGGATGTTTCTCGGTGAACGCCGCGACGAGATCCATGCCGACCTCGAAATTCGGCTGGCGCAGGCACGGCCCGAGCGCGGCGAGGACGCGATGGGGCTTGGCGCCGAGTCCCGTCATCGCCGCGACGGTCGCGTCGAGGACGCCGGCGAGCGCGCCGCGCCAGCCGGCATGGGCGGCGGCGATCACTTGCGCCTCCGGTTCATAGAATAGGAACGGCATGCAATCGGCGGCGAGAACGCCGAGCGCGACTCCCGGGAGCCTTGTCGCCATCGCATCGGCCTTCGCGCCCGGGCCCCGCCAGGGCTCGGCCACAATGACGGCATTCGGCGAATGAACCTGATAGAGCGTCAGCAAACGGGCGGGCTCGACGTCAAGCGCCTGCGCGCAGCGTGCGCGGTTCTCGGCGACCGCCTGATCGTCGTCGTCAGAGCCGGGCCCCGTATTGAGGCTTGCATAGTCGCCCGACGAGACGCCGCCGGCGCGGCCGAAAAAACCGTGGCGAATCCCCGGAATGTCGAGCAGCGCGGATTTCAGATGCGGCGGCGTCATGGCGCCTCGAAGCCGGCGGGCGCGGGCAGGGCGGGGGCGGAGAGGCAGAACGCCTTGAACATCTCGCCCATCGCTTCCGGCGCGGCGATCCGATGCGCGCCGCGCGCGATCGCTTCGGCCTCGGCCGCCGATTTTCCGGCGATGAGGCGCGCAACGCGCGCCGGCAATCCGAGCCGGTCGAGAAAGAGCCCTTGCGCGACCGGTCCCCAGGCGCTCGCGCCCGCGTCGAGCCCGGCGCGCGCCAGCGCTTCGAAATCGACATGCGCGGTGATGTCGGCTTTGCCGGGCGAGGAAAGCACCGGCCAATAGCGATGGCCGCGCACCGCTTGCAGGCTGTCGCCGGCGCCGGATTCAATATGGCCATAGTCGATGATGAGCGCGCGCCCGCCTTGTTCGACCAGAGAGGCGGCGATGGCGCGCGCAATGTCGCTCGCC
>JBFXBB010000095.1:0-9648 GCA_050183685.1 Amphiplicatus sp. | reverse complement strand
CGCAGACGATAAGCCCATGTTCATCAAATATCCTGTCAAGCAATCGATCATATTCCGCCGGATATCCGCTCAACTCCGTTTCGGTATTGAGAATGCGTGCGTCTTTGTAGTCGCCATGGAGCTTCAAGATGTAAGCGTCGCTATGAGTTATGGGCTCGGCGCCCCTTAGAGCGTCGGCCGACGACACAATGGTCGGCTCGACGCCGCGCTCACGCAAGGCGTTTTCGGTCAACCGGTCAAAATTGGTGGTGACAATGACACGCACATAGCCGTCCCTGACGAGACCCGCGACGGCGTGATGGGCCGGCGTCGGAACCTTTAAGCCCTCCTCGCGCTCCTCATCGGTCGGTTCGATATAGCTGTGGAGTATAGATCGACGCTCTTCAGGCGACGCCGCTAATTCTTCCAATAACGCGGAATAATCCGGCTCCGATCCAAATTCTTCGCGATGCCATTTTGCCCAATCGGCCTGTTCGTCAACGCCTTTGGCGAGTGCGACTTTGCGAATAAGGTCAAGGGTGATTTCCCAACCAGTCGGGATCCCGGCGGCACGCGATAAGCCTGAGCCCAGCAACAAGGCGAAAACGCCCTTGTTCTCGCAGACCGAGAATGCAATCTGCGTCAAAGGATCGTCGTCAAGTATGGCCACGGATTTTCGCTCCGATTATGCTTACGCGCGTTATTGATGAAATGCCGCTATTTTCAGCGTATAGTGGATCGGCGGCGATATCGCCGCATCAGCGCTCCTCATTTTTCGACATCTAAACTTGCCGCGACGCCGTTCCAAAAACATGCAAGAGATGCGAATTGAGGCTCCGAGCGACGGCGCACAGGAAGCCGCCGCATTCTTTGCAAAAGACATAAACGCCCAGGACGAATATCGCGAGCCGCGCGTACCCTTCTCTGGTCATCGCGCTACCCCAAATTGTTGTTTTTTGATTTATCAGGATCGGAACACGGGGTTTTCACGCCGTTGATCTCGCGCACATGATAATTTTCGTAAGCGCCGCGTTCGATTTCGTGGACGAATTGCGCGCGGGTCATGTCTGCGCCCGAGAAATTGTCATGAAACCGGGTATTGCGCCCGGTGTCGGTTTCTGTGGTGACAGTTACGCGTTTTCGGCCCATCGGGACCTCCATACCCCGAGCACTCGATGAACTGCCGCCAAATCTCCTGCCGTATCCCCTTTCCGGCGCTTTCCTTTGCGGCCTCGCAAGCGATTTCGGGACCTCGCCAGCGAGTTGAACCCGCCAATCGGGTTCGTCATTGACACTAAGACAGAATCTATTTCCGCACAAGTGATAGTTATTCGATACGCCGAAGCTTCAATATGTAGTAGTTACCAGATCGAACGGGCAATATTTGATCGATACATCAACCTTGCATTATTTCATGGATTTTGTCTTTTTCGCCAAACTTTCTATACCTAACGTGGAACGTTTGATATACTCTGATCGTAATTATTCCTGAAAGCAGGGAATTTTGACAATGGCGACTATGGAAAAGACAGCAAGAAAGGCGATTCCGAGTGGGCGCGCCCGCCTCGCCCACCTTATTCGTCAGGCGGGCGATGTTGTCACCATCGACGATGCAGTCAGCGATTTGGGACTCGATCGAGCTCAAGCCTCGAAGCTCTTGTCGCGTTGGACGGACCAGGGATGGCTCCGCCGGATCAAGGCGGGAACATATATCGCCGCCAATCTCGATTCCCTCGATCGGGAGCATGTGCTCGACGATCCGTTCGTGCTGGTCCCGCATCTTTTCGCCAAGAGTTACATCGGCGGGCGAACCGCGGCGCATCATTGGGATTTGACGGAACAATTGTTTCGCGATGTCGTCGTCTTTACAGCGGATGAAGTAAGAGAAAGTCATCAAACGTTACACGGCGTTCCGTTTACGATATTTCGCATACAGGAAAAAAACATCTTCGGCGTTACAACGCTCTGGCGCGGACGTACGAAAGTAAAGATTTCAGACGTACACAGAACCATTATCGATTTACTCGATAATCCGGAGTCCGGAGGCGGCGCCCAGCAAGTGAGCGATTGTGTTCGAGCCTACTTGCAAAGCGAGACGTATGACATCAAACGCCTCGTTGACTATGGCGATCGTCTCGGCAATGGCGCAGTCTTCAAACGCCTTGGTTTTCTGGGCGAACAGCATGGCGCCGATGACACATTGTTGAACGCCTGCAGCGAACGCTTGACCGCCGGCAACGCCAAACTCGATCCGGCTCTCGTCTCCCCTCGCCTCGTTACGCGATGGCGTTTGTTCATTCCCGAACACTGGTCGGCCGTATGATCCCGAAGCAGGAAATCATTGACGCCGCTGCGCGCTACGGCCTGCTTCCGAACGTCGTAGAGAAAGACTATGTCCTCGGCTGGCTGCTCGCCGGCATATCCAATCATGACGCTTTTCGCGAAACCTGGGTGTTCAAGGGCGGCACTTGTCTCAAGAAGTGCTTTTTCGAAACCTACCGGTTTTCGGAAGACCTCGATTTTACGCTCAAGGACGAGGCTCATATTGATGCGGATTTTCTGGCCGGAGCATTCAGTGAGATCGGCGACTGGATTTACGATCAATCCGGTATCGCCATTCCACGGGACGGATTGCGGTTCGATATATTTGAAAACCCTCGCGGCAACCCATCGTGCCAAGGCCGCGTCAGCTATCAAGGCCCAATCTCCCCCACAAAAGGCGGCTTACCACGGGTCAAACTCGATCTCACGGCGGACGAACGCCTGGTCCTCGATCCTGTGACAAGTTCCGTCTTTCATCCCTACAGCGACGAGCCGGACGGCGGCATTTCAATTACGTCCTACGCCTATGAAGAGGCGTTCGGGGAAAAAGTCCGCGCGCTTGGCGAACGCACCCGTCCCCGCGACCTCTATGACGTCGTCAATCTTTATCGCCTGACGGACGCTCGTCCGCCGGCCGCAACCCTGCTGAATGTAATACGCGAGAAATGCGAATTTAAACAAATCGATTTGCCGACAATCGCGGCGATCGAGCGGCATCGAGACGCGGTCGAGGCGGCATGGGAGCAAATGCTTCACCACCAGCTTCCGAAGCTGCCGCCCGTCGC
Source organism: Amphiplicatus sp. (assembly GCA_050183685.1). Classification (GTDB taxonomy): domain Bacteria; phylum Pseudomonadota; class Alphaproteobacteria; order Caulobacterales; family Parvularculaceae; genus Amphiplicatus. The sequence continues at coordinate 6,562 of JBFXBB010000095.1, read as the reverse complement.
CGCGTTCTGGAATGAGCTGCCGGCTTTTTTCGACTGGCTCATGGGCGCGGCGTCGCCCGCAGCTCCGGCGCCGGTTCCTCTGGCGGCCGGCGACACGCTAATCCGTGAGCGCCGGCTTAATCTTGGCGTCGGATTCCAGGCGGAATCTACAATGGAGATCATTCGCTTCGCCGCCGCCAACAGGCTCCGCGTCGATATTAATTACACAAAGCTGAACGGGGAACATACGCAACGGCGTATCGAGCCTTACTCATTGCGGCGCAGCCAGGCCGGCGACATCCTCCTGCATGGATTTGACGTCCAACGGCAAGCGATGCGCAGCTATCGGGTCGAGCGCATCAACAGCGCAAGCGCTGCCGGTGAATCCTTCACGCCGCGCTATGAGGTCGAATTAACGCCCACGGGCGCACTGCCTATTCGGGACAATCCGCCGCGTGAAGAACGAGCGCCGCGTGTTCAATCATCGCCAGTCCGGCGACGATCCACGAGGCGACCGAGCACCGGGCCAACGCACATTTACGAATGCAGCTATTGCGGCAAGCGCTTTCACCGCAAAACTCGCAATTCCAAAATTAACAAACATAAGGACAAGTCAGGATATCCTTGCCATGGGCGCACTGGCTTCTATGTCGATACGAAATATTGACAGTGTGAATTCGGTGTCCGCCAATTGGGTGTTCCCGTCCGAATTGTACGACGGGCCCATCAAATAAATCAGAAAATTTCTGGCCTGGCTTATGAAGGAGTCAGGGGTCAGTGGAGTGACGCCTCACGTTTTCAGACATAGTTATGCCACGGTGGCCTTTGAATTGGGTTATAGCGAGCTAATCATTGCCGGCCTGCTCGGACACAAGCTGTCGAGTGTAACAAGCCGATATGCCCATCGTGTCGACTATGTGCTTGCGGACGCTGCGGATCGCGTCAGTGAAACAATCCTACAACGGCTAAACTCGGGCGATAGATCAACGGTAGAGGATTCAGAAGCTCGCGAAGCCGCATAAACGACTGTGGGCCGGTTCTCACTCAAATATAAAGGCGGAAAATCGCGCTTAATTTGAAAAGTCACCGCTGACTCGTAATATCTGAGTTGCAGGCGCAGGCTGATTGTCAGTTGGGCGTCCTAGTGAAAATTCCGACCGCCGGGCAGAATGTCCTCCATATGTTTGGCGCGCTCCATGCGCCGCCGGAATTCGCCCTTTCTTAAATCCTCACTAACCGGCCGCTTGAATTCATCGGCTCTTGAGAGTCCGTTATCCATATCACCGTGATAGTCGCTCAAGTCAGCGAGCTTCGGCGTCAGATTGAAAAGCCGCCGGGCGACGACGTGGATGACATCGCCCTCGCGCTGCAGAACGCCGGAAACGCCGAGGAAACGCGCGCCCAGCACTTCCCGTCGAAACCGTTCGAAGACTTTAGGCCAGATGATGATGTTGGCGATCCCGGTCTCGTCTTCGAGGGTCGCGAAAATGACGCCCTTCGCCGTGCCCGGCCGCTGGCGCACCAGCACGAGGCCCGATACCGATACGAGCCGGCCGTTCGTCATCTTCCACAAATCTTCATTAGCGGCGTAGCGCGCCGATTGAAGCCAGCCGCGCAGGAACGAAACCGGATGACGCTTCAGCGACATTTTGAGGGTCTTGTAGTCATAGGCCACTTCCTCGCCGAGCGGCATGGTCGGCAGTCGCACTTCCTCTTCATTGCGGAAGGCGCGCTCGGCGGCGAATAACGGCATCTGGTCGTCGCCTTTCACCTTGTCGAGGCCCTGTACCGCCCACAGTGCATCGCGGCGCGAAAGCCCGAGCGATCCGAAAGCGTCGGCATTGGCGAGAATTTCGAGGGACGCCTGCGAGAGCCCCGTCCGCAGCCAGAGATCGCGCACGGAGTCGTACCCGGCGCCGCGGCAGTCTTCGATGCGTTCCGCGTCCTTGTCCGCCAAGCCTTTGACCAGACGGAATCCGAGGCGCACCGCATGATTTCCGCGCATGGAGTTTTCCATGAACCGATGGCGCGCGTGAATGTTGCGAAGGCCATTGGATGGTTCGAGCGTCAGATCACTGCAGGAGTGATTGATATCAACGGGCTTTACCTCAACGCCATGCTCTCGCGCGTCGCGAACGATTTGAGCGGGCGCGTAAAATCCCATGGGCTGCGCATTCACGAGCGCAGCGCAAAAGACATCCGGGTAGCGGCATTTGAGCCAGCATGAGACATAAACAAGAAGCGCGAAACTCGCTGCATGGCTTTCGGGAAAGCCATATTCGCCGAAGCCCTCGATCTGCTTGAAACAGCGTTCGGCGAAGTCGCGGTCATAGCCGCGCGCCGCCATGCCTTCGACCATCTTGTCGTGATATTGATGGATCGTGCCGGCTCGCCGGAAGGTCGCCATGGCGCGGCGGAGCCCATCCGCCTCTGTCGGCGTGAAGCCGGCAGCAACGATGGCGATTTTCATCGCCTGCTCCTGAAACAGGGGAACGCCAAGCGTTCGGCCGAGCACGGCTTCCAGATCCTTGCTCGGATATTGAACCTTTTCGAGCCCGTCGCGGCGGCGCAAATAGGGATGCACCATGTCGCCCTGGATCGGTCCCGGCCGGACGATCGCCACTTCGATGACGAGATCGTAGAAGTTGCGGGGCTTCAAACGTGGCAGCATCGACATCTGCGCTCGACTTTCGATCTGGAAAACGCCGAGCGTGTCGGCCTTGCAGATCATGTCGTAGACGTCGGATTCCTCAGCCGGGATCGAGGCGAGGTCGATATCGGTGCCATAATGTTTCTTGAGAAGCGTAAACGCTGTGGCGATGCAGGTCAGCATTCCGAGGCCGAGGACATCGACCTTGATCATGCCGAGGGCGTCGAGATCGTCCTTGTCCCACTCGACGAAACTGCGCTCCGGCATGGCGGCGTTGCCGATCGGAATGACTTCCTCCAGCGGCCCGCGCGTCATCACGAAGCCGCCCGTATGCTGCGATAAATGGCGCGGGAAACCGATCAGCTCTTTCGAGAAGTGAAGCGCATGACGCAAGGTGCGATCGGCGGGATCGAGACCCTGTTCCTTGACGCGGGTTTCACTGACACCGGACGCATCGCCGCCCCAATTGCTTTTGGCGAGCGAGGAAATGACGTCTTCTGAAAGCCCGAACGCCTTGCCGACTTCGCGCACCGCGCTTCTCGTGCGGTAGGTGATGACCGTCGCGGCGATGCCAGCGCGGTCGCGACCATATTTCCGGTAGATATATTGAATCACTTCCTCGCGCCGCTCATGCTCGAAATCGACGTCGATGTCCGGCGGCTCGTTGCGGTCCGCAGAGATGAAGCGCTCGAAAAGAAGATCGATGCGCGCCGGATCGACGGAGGTGACGCCGAGGCAGTAACAGACGGAAGAATTCGCCGCAGAACCGCGACCCTGACAGAGGATTCCCTGGCTGCGCGCATAACGCACAATGTCGTAAACCGTCAGGAAATAGCGCGCATAATCGAGCTGTTCGATGAGCGCCAATTCGTGATTGAGCGCCACGGCGACTTTTTCGGGAATGCCGTCAGGATAGCGCGCCTTCACGCCCTCCCATGTGAGGCGCTCAAGTTCTTCCTGCGGGGTCGCGCTGGGCCCGCATGTTTCTTCCGGATATTCATAGCGTAGTTCGTCGAGCGAGAAGCGCGCCCGCTTCGCCACATGCAAGGTTTCTTCGATGGCCGCCGGATGATCCTTGAAGAGGCGCAGCATTTCTGTTGGCGGCTTCAAATGCCGCTCGGCGTTGGCTTCAAGGGCGCAGCCCGCCTCAAAGACAGTCACATGCTCGCGAATGCACTGGACGACATCGGCAAGCCTCCGGCGCTCCGGCGCGTGATAGAGAATGTCGTTGACGGCGAGCAGCGGAACGCTGGCAGTCCTGGCTGTCAGCGCCAGTTGATTGAGGACGCGGCGGTCGTTGTCGCGGAACCGCCGCGCGCCAGCGAGCCAGACCGATCCCGGAAAAGCGGCGCGGAAGTCGTTGAGCGCTTCCGCGATGACCGGCGCGAAGGGATCGTCGGGCAGGCACGCAAACATTTGCCCTTCGCCAAGCTCCAGGGCGTCGGCGCGTGCAATCTCGCAATCGCCTTTCGCCGCGCGCATTTTTCCACGCGTCAGCAATTTGCAAAGCCGCCCATAGGCGGCGCGGTCCGACGGCCAGCACAGCATGTCAGGGGTGTCGTCGGAAAATTTCAACCGCGCGCCGGTGATGAACCGGAATCCGATTTCCTTTGCGGCGGTATGCGCGCGCACGACGCCGGCGAGCGTGTTGACATCGGTGACGGCGATGGCGGCAAGTCCGAGTTTCGCCGCCTGGAACACCAGCTCGTCGGGATGCGACGCGCCTCTTAGGAAGGTGAAATTGCTCATGGCGGCAAGTTCGGCGTAGCGGGTCATGCGAAAAACCCGTGCAGGAACCAGCGGGGACTTGTCGTTTCCGCGCCGTAGAGGCCTTCCCGAAAAAGCCAGTAACGCCGGCCTTCTACCGTCTCGACACGATAATAGTCTCGCGTCGGTCCCGCTGTTTCTTTCTTCTGCCATTCGTCAGCGATGCGTTCCGGACCGTTGGCGCGCGCGACGGCGTAAGCGATGCGCCGCCATTTGAAGCGGATCGGCGGACCATCCGGGACTTCTGCGAGCGCCTCGATTTCTTCGGGGCGCCGCAACAGCTTCACCGGTCGCACATGATCGACGGGCCCCACATCCACTTGCTTCGCGGTGTTGACGACCGGCGCGAAACAGGCGGCGCGCTCCGGCAGATGCGAATTGCGAAAATTGACGCGGCGGACGTTTGTCGCGCCGAGGCGGTTGCTGAGACGGTCCTTGAGTTCCGCGAGGGCTTCTTCCTGCGCTTCCCTGTCCGATTGCAGATCGAAGGCGGCGCGCTGCCGGACGCCAAGCGAGCGCACGTCGAACGCCGAGAGACGCAACAGTTCGAAGCCAAAACCTGCGTCATAGTTATCTTTCAGATCGTCTAGCCTGTTCTCGAAAAGGCGAGCGATATGCTTTTCATCGCGTGCCGGCGCACTGGCGCCGATGCTCATTCGCGTGACCGCGTTGTCGACGCGAAAGAGCGCCAGCTCGAAACACCGCGCCCCGGCGCTGTCACGCGCAAGGTCAACAGCCAGATCATGGGCGAGCGGCGCCAGAATAGATTTGACGGCTTCGACGGTGGAAATCGGCTCGGCGAGTTTACGTTCAGAATAATAGCGGGGCGCCGGAATGACTGGAACCAAAGGTTCGGACTCTGTCCCGAGCGCCTGTCCGAGACGCGATAAAAGCACTCCCGTAAATCGCGCGGTCAGGGGGCTGCGCGGCATGTTGTAAAGCTGGCCGACAGTTTTAAGCCCAAGCCGGCGCAAACGGTCCGACAAGTCGGGCGGCAGGCGCAACGCTTCCACCGGCAATAAGGCGATGGCCAAGCGATGCGCGCCTTCATCCGCGATCTCCAATTCCCCGAACCGCGCCAGCGCCCAGGCGGCGCCGGCCGTATCCGCGATCGCAGCGCGCATAGAATAGCCGGCGCGCCCTATTCGACGCCTCAGATCATTGAGAATCGCTTCCTCGCCGCCGAAAAGCCGCTGGCAGCCGGTGATGTCGATGAAGAGTTCGCCGGTCGCCTGAACCGAAACCACGGGCGAATACCGCATCAGCGCTTCGGCGAGACGGCCGAAGCTATGCGCTTCCTCAGGGGCGTCTGTCTCGACGGCGATAAGTTTCGGTTCGATGGCGCGCGCATCGGCAAGCGCCTGGCCTTGATAGAAACCGAGCTTCGCGGCGCTTGCATCCATGGCCCGGATGCGCAGGGCGCTCTTCGCCTTTTCATGGATAACGAGCGGCGCGGACGCTATTTCAAACGACGGCCGTTGTTTCTTCAAATGGTCTGTCGGCCATCGCGGAAACCACGCCGCGAGAATGCGGCGCCGCCTCGACAAGTCTTCTTTCTGCATGATCCCATTCCAATACCCACCGGCCGCGATCCTCATCGCGGCATTTTTCGAGCGCTGCGTCCCATCGCGGCCGCCCCAATCCCCGTTCGTCCAATGGATCTTCGGCGCTTGGCGCCGGCGCCACGCGCCAGCGCGTGCGCGCCGCGCTCGGGCCTTCGTCGCGCGTATCCCTGAGCAGGAAGAGTCTCGCGCCCGAATGTTCGGCGCCGAGTTGCAAACGCCGCGTCGCTGTAAGATCGAGCAGCGAATGCGGTTTCCAGAATTCCATGAGAACTATTGCGTCGTGACGCGCTGATTCTTCCGCCGCCCATAGAACGGCCTTGGCGTCGCGGGCGTGAACGAAGATGCAAAGCGCGCTGTCGACGCCATAAAAATTTAAGCCGCAGCCATAAGGGACGCCTTCATGAAATGCGTCGCGCGCCTGTCCGATCCAGATGATCGGTTGCGCGCGCTTAGCGCTTGCTGCGCCGGCGAGCGAAAGCGCAAGACCGAGAACGGAAGGCGCATCGCGATAGTCGCCCGCCCGGAATTCGTGAACGGCGCCGCGCGCCAGCGAAACGGGTCCGCAGACGAGATCGTCCGCCTCCGGAATACCGGCAAATTC
>JBFXBB010000094.1:0-9651 GCA_050183685.1 Amphiplicatus sp. | reverse complement strand
GAAAAATGGCTCGACCGGACGAAGACCCATTCCACGGCGCTCTATCCCACGCCCGAGGCCGATCCCACCGCCGCGCAAATGAACAAGTACACAGCGCTCGCGCGGGCGATCGACTTGAAGCCCGGCGACGAATTGCTCGAAATCGGCTCCGGCTGGGGGGGCTTTGCCGAATACGCCGCAAAACAGGGCGCGAAGGTCACGGGGCTGACGATCTCCAAAGCGCAGCTCGACTACGCCCGCGCGCGCATTTTCCGCGCGGGACTCGCCGACAGGGTCGAATTCCGTTTCGAAGACTATCGCGACGTCTCGGGCGCCTTCGACAAGGCGGCCTCGATCGAGATGTTCGAAGCGGTCGGCAAGGAATATTGGCCGACCTATTTCAAAAAACTCCACGATGTCCTAAGGCCCGGCGGCGTCGCCGGCCTGCAAGTCATCACCATCGCCGATCGCTTTTTCGGCAAATATCAAAGGTCGACGGATTTCATCCAGCGCCACATCTTTCCTGGCGGCATGTTGCCGAGCCCGTCCGCCTTAAAGGCGCAAATGCAGCGCGCCGGGCTCGTCTGGAAGGAGGCGTCCTCCTTCGGCGAGCATTATGCGCGCACATTGCAGGAGTGGCGCCGGCGCTTTCTCGACGCCTGGGAAGACATCCAGGCGATGGGCTTTGACGAACGCTTCCAGAAGCTCTGGGGCTATTATCTTAGCTATTGCGAGGCCGGGTTCCGGGCGCGGACGATCGATGTCTCGCAGATCGCGGCGGCCCGCCCATAATGTCAGTCCATCGCCGCGAAACAGCGCAATGCCTGGCCTCGCCGCCGCTAGCGGCCAGCGGCGGCGATGACGGCCCGGAACATCGGACATCGATTCATGCGCAGGCCTCGTTCAACCCGCTCATCCCGGCGAGAAGGAAAGGTCCCGCCCCCATATCGGTCGAAATCGACGCGGCTTTGAGCAAGCGCCTATTTCGATGCAGTTTTTCTCATGGTTCTTTCAGGCGTTCCGGTTGGCGCCGCGCCGGCTTTGCGGCTAGCGTCGCGCCTCCTTCCTCAAAGCGGAGTGGTTGATGCGATTTCATGAGAATGCGCTTGAAGCGATCGGGAACACCCCGCTCATCAAGCTTAAGCGCGCGTCGGAAGAGACCGGCTGCACGGTGCTCGGCAAAGCCGAATTCCTCAATCCCGGCCAGTCGGTCAAAGACCGCGCCGCGCTCGGCATTATCCGCGACGCCGAAAGCCGGGGCGCGCTCCATCCCGGCGGCGTCATCGTTGAAGGCACGGCCGGCAATACCGGCATCGGCCTTGCTCTTGTCGGCGCCATTCTCGGCTATCGCGTCAAGATCGTCGTGCCGAAAACGCAAAGCCAGGAGAAAAAAGACGCGATAAAGCTGCTCGGCGCCGAGCTGATCGAGGTCGAGGCCGTTCCTTACGCGGACCCGAATAATTATATCAAATATTCGGGGCGCCTCGCCGAAACCCTTGCGAAGACGGAACCGAAGGGCGTCCTGTGGGCGAACCAGTTCGACAACACCGCGAACCGCGACATCCATTATCGAACGACCGGCCCCGAAATCTGGGAGCAAACCGAAGGCAAGATCGACGCCTTCACCTGTGCGGTCGGCACGGGCGGAACGCTCGCCGGCGTCACGCGGGCGCTGAAGGAGAAAAAACCGGGCGTGCGCTGCGTCGCGGCCGATCCGATGGGCGCGAAAATTTATAGCTGGATCAAGACGGGCGCGCTCGAAAGCGTCGGCTCCTCCATCACCGAAGGCATCGGCCAGGGCCGCGTCACCGGCAATCTCGAAGGCATGTCCTTCGACGACGCCTATCGCATCGAGGACGCCGAGGCGCTGCCGATCCTGTTCCGCCTGGTCGAGGAGGAAGGCCTCTGCCTTGGCGGTTCGTCGGCGATCAATGTCGCTGGCGCAATCCGTCTCGCCAAGGATATCGGCCCCGGCCATGTCGTCGTGACGGTGCTGTGCGATTACGGCAATCGTTACGCCTCGAAGCTCTACAACCCTGAATTTTTGCGCTCGAAAGATCTTCCCGCGCCGCGATGGCTCTTATGAGCGCCGCCCTTGGCCGCTGGCGCGGCCGCGATTATGACAAAAGGACGGGCGGAACAATCGACAGGGCGCGTTGCGCCGCGTTTCGTTGGAGCCAGTCGCGTGGGCGAAAAGATCGACGTCACCATCACCTATCTCGAACAGAAGGCGCGCCCGGCGCGCCCGACGCCGACGCGGCCGCACGAAAAAGTCGCGATCCTGCGCGCCGAAAATCCGCCGACGCATTTTTATCGCTATCTCTATCGGCTTGTCGGCGATCCCTATCACTGGATGAGCCGCCGAAGGCTTTCAGATGAAGAGCTCGCCGCGATCATTTCCGATCCCGATGTCTATGTGTATGTCCTTTATGTCGGCGGCGTGCCGGCGGGGCTCGCCGAAGTCGACGGGCGCATCGCCAAAACGGTCGAGATCAAATTTTTCGGGCTCGCGCCGGAATTTCTCGGCCGCGGCCTCGGCCGGTTCTTTCTTGGCCATGCGATCGATCTCGCCTGGGCCCTCGGCCCGAAGCGCGTCCGCCTTGAGACCTGCACGCTCGATCATCCGGCGGCGTTGCCGCTTTATCAAAAGCTCGGTTTCACGGTCTTCGATCAACGCAAGGGCCGGGTCGAGCTCATTGATGAATAAGCAAAGCGGCGCGCCGCAAAGGGGGCGTCGCATACGCCCTGAGGCCACGCGATGAAAGACGACACCAAGCTCGCCGCCGTCGGCCGGCCGCATCGGCGGCCCGCCCATCCCGTCAATCATCCGGTCGAACGCGCGTCGACCTTCCTCTTCCCGACTTATGACGATTTTCTCGAAGGCTCGAAAAACATCGTCTATGGCCGGCTCGGAACGACGACGCATCGCGCGCTCGAAGAAACCGTGAACCTTCTCGAAGGCGGCTTCGAGACGCGCCTTGCGCCGTCGGGCCTTGCGGCCGTCAATGCCTCCATTTTGGCCTTTTGCGCCGCCGGCGACCAGGTGCTCGTCACCGACGCCGTCTATGATCCGGTCCGGAAATTCTGTGATAAATTCCTCACGCGCTACGGCGTCAAGACGATATACTACGATCCGATGATCGGCGCCGACATCGCCGAACTCATGACGGATCGGACAAAAGTCGTTCTCGCCGAATCGCCGGGCTCCCTGACCTTCGAAGTGGAGGACCTGCCCGCCCTCGCCGAAGCGGCTCGCCGCGGCGGGGCGAAGCTCATCGTCGACAACACCTGGTCCGCCGGACGTTATTTAAAACCGCTCGCCCTCGGCGCGCATGTCAGCGTGCAATCGGCGACGAAATATCTCAGCGGCCATGCCGACCTGCTTCTCGGCGCGATCTCAAGCGCGGACGAAGCGACGGCGAAAGCGATCTATTACGCGCTTTTGCAACTCGGCTCGAATGTCTCCGCCGACGACGCCTATTTGACATTGCGCGGGATCAGAACGCTCGCCGCCCGCCTCGCCCGGCATGGCGAAAACGGCCTCGCCCTCGCAAAATGGCTGAGCAAGCGCCCCGAAATCTCCCGCCTGCTGCACCCGGCGATGAAGGGCGCGGCCGGCCATCAGATCTGGCGACGGGACTTCACGGGCGCTTCTGGCCTCTTCGGCGCCGTTTTAAGGCCGACCTCGCCTGCCGCCTTGAAAGCGTTCTTCAACGCCTTGAAAATCTTCGGCATGGGCTTTTCCTGGGGCGGTTTTGAAAGCCTTTGCGTGCCGGTGTCGCCCGACAAATGCCGTACGGCGAAGCCCTGGCGGGAGGACGGTCCGACCTTGCGCTTTCACGCCGGACTTGAGGATATCGAGGATCTCATTATCGATCTCGACCGCGCCTTCGCCGCCATGAACGCTGCAAAGGGATGAGGCAAGGGTTCAATGCGTCCGTTGAAATTCCTTATACTGATCATAAGCGCCGCCGCGGGAGGGTGCGCGACGTTAACCGCGCTCTCGGACAGCGCGCCGATCACAGCGGTCGTCAGCACGCCGCCGGGCGCCCTCGTCACCGTCGAAGGCTATGGGACATGCGAGACGCCCTGCACCATTTCCCTCGATGCGCCGCGGATAATTTCCATCGCCAAAGCCGGCTTTAAGCCCCAGCGTTTTCAAATCCGTCCGGGCGCGAAGCGCGTCGCCGTCGAACTCGAACTCGCCGCGCCGACTACTAAGGTCGAATCGGGCGCGCTCCCGGATTTATAAATTCTTCTTTGCGCTTTCTGACGCCGGCGCCTGCCATTCGACCGCTTCCTTGAATGCTTCCGCGACGCTGTCGACGTCGCGCCGGACATAATCGCCAATCCTGACCGCCATGAGTTTCGCATGCGCCGCCGGGGCGTTGTCTCGAAAGCGGCGAACGCATTCGCCCGGAGCGATGACGACAAGCCGCTCAAAATGCCCGCGCCTCGCATGATCCTCGACGCGCCGCGCGAAGTCGCGTATGAATTCCGCCTCGGCGCGACTGTCGATATCCGTAAACGGAATAATATTGCCAATGCGGGCGTCCGCGCGCGCCTCAGCGCCGCTGCGCTCGATGACGCTTCTTTTTACGCCGAAGAGGGGGCGCAAGGCCGGCGCGTCATCGGCATCGTCATTTTGATAGACGACGGCGCGCGCGCCGTCGAAAACGGCGACCCAAATGCGCGGGGATGGAGCGGAATTTTTCACGTTCATATTATCTGCGCTGTTCATGCTGCATCTCATTGGCCGAGCGAAGATCGCCGATTGCGGCCGCGCGATCCTTGACGAACGTCAAATCGCCGCGGCGCGGAAAGGCGGGGTTTGAGCTAAATCAAATTAACTTGTATTGCGCGCGCCGTTTCCCCAGATTGGGGCGAGGTTCGGGAAGGAGACCGGTCATGGTCAGCGCGGCGAGCGAATATTCTGCGCCCTCTGAAGGCGCGCCTTTGTTTCCCACTTTCGAAATCGGCCCGTTCGCCGAATTCAACGCGCGCAATCTCGCCACGAGCATGAACGCCGGAACGGCTGTGATGCGCGGCGCGGCGACCTATTGGGGCCACATCGGCGATTTCATGTATAAGCGCCTGCAATCCGATGCGGAGGCCTTCCGCGCCCTTTCCGCCTGCCGCTGCGGCGAGGAGGCGGCGAAGACCCAGCGTGCATTCGTCTCAACGATGATCTCGGACTATTTCAACGGGATGCACGCGGTTTTAACGATCGGCGCCGAAATCGCGAAAGGCGTCGCCGAGCCCATCGAAAGCCGCGCCGAGGAGGCGATGCGCGACATCGACCCGCTGCAAAAGCTGGCGGCCGAATAATCAGACTGGCGACCCCGGGAGGACTCGAACCTCCAACCATCGGCTTAGAAGGCCGGTGCTCTATCCGGTTGAGCTACGGGGCCGATCGCCGGCGCGCTAGGCGCGCCGCTAGAGCAGTTTAGCTGATCTGCGATTCAGCTAAACCGCTCCAGCTTATTGTTGTCGCGCGTTTTCTGACGGAAAGCCGGACCCGCCTTTCCTAAAAACGCTCTAATGCGTCCACGGCTTGCGCCGCCGATAAGCGAAATTGTCCGAATAGGCCTTCGGCATCGGGCGCGCAAAGGCGGGCTCGAAGAGCTGATAGGGAATGCCGCGCCGCTCGGCATAGGCGACCGCGGCTTCCTTTGTCGCGAAAGTCAGGCGGAGCTCGCTCGCGTCCATATCGGACGCGCTCGTCCAGCCCATCAGCGGATCGATCCGGCGCGCGGCGCCGGCCTCGAATTCAAGCCGCCATTCCTGCGCGTTCGCCGCGCCCGACTGCATGGCCGTCTTTGACGGCCGGTAGATGCGCGCCAGCATAAGCGCCTCCCTAAAACTGGTCGGGGCGGCAAGATTCGAACTTGCGACCCTCTGCTCCCAAAGCAGATGCGCTACCAGACTGCGCTACGCCCCGATGCGGGGCTGACATCGTCCAATCCTCGCCGGATGTAAAGGCGGGCGGCGTCAGTTGTCCTGATCGGGCCGGACATCGATCGCGAGGAGCCCTTTCGAGCCCTCGGCGAAAGAGACCTGCACGCGCTGGCCCTGGATGAGTTCGCCCATGCCGCAACGCCGGAGCGTTTCCATATGCACGAAAATATCGCCCGTGCCCTCGCCTCGCGTGAGAAAGCCGAAGCCCTTCGCCCGATTGAACCATTTCACGACGGCCCTCGTAAAATCGCCCGCCGGCGTCTGGCTCGCAACAGGCGCGATCGGGGTCGCCGTGCTTTCGTCAATCGCGAGAATCTTCACCGCCTGCAGCCCTTTTGGGCGGCGCACCACCTCGCAGTCGACGGTCGCGCCCTCGCGGGCCGTCGACCGGCCCGCCTCGCGCAGGCAGGAGGAGTGGACGAGGATGTCGCCCTGACCGGTGCTGGAAATGATAAAGCCATATCCCTTGGTGGGATCGAACCATTTGACGACGCCGCGAACGGTGAAGACCTCTTCCAGGCCGTCATCGCCGCCGCAGGCTTCGCCTTCATCCACGAATTCGACCATTCGCGGCATTCCCCCATCGCACTTAAGGCCGAACCCGGCCGAATGTGCTGTCACCTGTTTTGAGTCGTTTCCTTAACTATACCGCGCGGGACCCGAAACGCCACGCCTGCGCGGCAATCAATGCACGATTCTGGGAAATAAGTCCCGTATCCTCTCCACTAGGTTGCACCGCAAAACACAGCGCGCAAAGCCCGCCGGAGCGACCTTCCGCGCCGTTCGACTAGGCAGAGACCCGACTTTCAAGGTCAGAGAGAAATTTCGAAATGAGCAGCAGGAAGACGTCGAAATCGGACTCGATATTCTGCAACGAGACGCCGCCGACGACATTCCTGTCCATCTGGATCGTGACATCGCCGTCACGGTCCACATAGGCCCGCCCGAACTTCACTTCGCTGTTAAATTTGCTCAGAAATTGATGTCCGACGGTCCCCGCCGTCAAGCCCTCAAGATAGGTGATGTAGGAGATGTCGCCATCGGCGCCGTCGACGCCGACCAGAACGAGATGCTCGCCGACATGAACGGCGAGCATATTGGGCTTGAAATCGTTGACGGAATAGCCGCTGTTTCGCAACACTTCAGCGATCTGGGCCTTCGACACCGGCGCGGCGACGGCCGTCAGCGCGGGCGACACAACAAGCATGACGGCGGCGACCGCGCCCAGAACCCGCTTCATCTCAAATCCCCTCCGACCCCTCAGCCTATTAACCATTCATTAATACAATCGAAAATCGGACAAAAAGCAACGCAAGGCGCGCATGCCGCGCGCCTTTGCGCTCGTTTTGCGACTAGAACATTTCGCGGGCGAGCAAAGCCGCGCGCGGCGTCCTGAAAAGCAAGGCGCCGGACGGCGCGCCATTCCCGAGCGGCCTTTGAGGCGGCTGGCAGGCCCTAGGGGAGTCGAACCCCTCTTTTCAGGTTGAAAACCTGACGTCCTAACCGATAGACGAAGGGCCCGCGGCCGGTTTCGGCGAGGGCGCTGTATAGGCGAGGACCGCGGAACGAGGCAAGCCCTCACGGGGGCGCATGGGGTCATAACGCCGCCGCGACATCGACAAGATGGAGCTGGCCGGCCTCCCCGCCGCGCCAATCGTCGGCGCGGACCTTTCCCGCCGCATGCAGCCGCCGCCCCTCTTCCAACGCCGCGCCGAGCCGCGTCCCGGCGGCGCGGAAAGCGACCCCGCGGACCGCCTCGCCGCTCTCCGACAGAAAGGTCGCGGCGAGATGGTCCTTGCCGACCGGCTTGACGAAATCGGCGCGCAAATTCTTCAGCACAAAGACAGGTTCCGGATTGCCGGGGCCGAAGGGCCCCGCGCTCTCGATCAGATCGGCGAAGCGCCGCGTCACCGCCGTCGGCGCGATAACGCCGTCGATCGCGAGCGTCCTCGCCGCGCGCGCGGCGAGGACGTCCCGCGCGAGCCGGTCGTTCAGGAAAGCCGTCAGCGCGCCGACTTTTTCACGTGAAACAGTCAGCCCCGCCGCCATCGCGTGGCCGCCGCCGCTGACGAGGAGGCCCGAAGCTTTCGCCGCGGCGACCGCCGCGCCGAGATCGACGCCGGCGAGCGAACGCCCGGAGCCTTTGCCGAGATCGCCGTCAAGACCGATGACGACGACCGGCCGGTCGACGAGTTCTTTCAACCGTCCCGCGACAATGCCGATGACGCCCGGATGCCATCCTTCGCCCGCGGCGACGATCACCTGATCGCCGGCGGCGAGGCGGGCCTCCGCCGCTTGCGCGGCCTCCTCCAGCACCGCGGCCTCGATCGCCTGACGCTCGGCGTTCATCACGTGAAGCTTTTCGGCGAGCGCGGCCCGGCGGGCGGGGTCATTGGTCGTCAAGAGGTCGAGGGCGAGCCGCGCATGACCGACGCGGCCGGCCGCGTTAATGCGCGGCCCCAGGAGAAATCCGAGATGATAGGTCGAGCACGGACCTTTGAGTCCCGCGCGCGCGCCGAGCGCGGCGAGCCCCGGATTGCCGGTCTTGCCATAAACCTTCCGGCCCTGCGCGACGAGGACGCGCGCGAGCCCCGTCATCGGCATGACGTCGCAGACAAGGCCAAGCGCCGTGAGGTCGAGAAGCCGGCGAAGATCGGGCTCGCGTTTCTCGTTGAAAAAGCCGGCCTCGCGCAAGGCGCGGTTCAAGGCGATAAGCGCGAGAAAAGTAACGCCGGCGGCCGAAAGATTCGAAAGCCCCGACGCATCGTCCCGGCGGTTCGGATTGACGACCGCCGCGCGCGGCGGCGGACCCGTCATCTGGTGATGATCGAAAACGACGACGTCGAGACCTTCGCGCGCCGCCGCGTCGATGACGTCATGGGCGGCCGCGCCGCAATCGACGGTCACGATGACGCGCGCGCCGAGACTGGCGAGTTCCCTGAAAGCCTCGATCGAGGGGCCGTAGCCTTCGAGCAGCCGGTCGGGGAGATAGATC
Source organism: Amphiplicatus sp. (assembly GCA_050183685.1). Classification (GTDB taxonomy): domain Bacteria; phylum Pseudomonadota; class Alphaproteobacteria; order Caulobacterales; family Parvularculaceae; genus Amphiplicatus. Next base: position 719 of record JBFXBB010000094.1, on the reverse strand, counting down.
GAGGACGGGGCGCCGATGTCATCGAGATAAAGCTTGAGGCTCGCGGCCGCCGTCGTCCCGTCGACATCATAGTCGCCGAAAACGCCGATTGTCTCGCCAGCGAGGACGGCTTTGGCGAGCCGGGCGACGGCGCGGTCCATGTCGGTAAGAACGAAGGGGTCGGGCAGCGCGCGGCGCAGCGTCGGATTGAGATAGTCGGCCGCCGCTTCAGCCGTCACCCCGCGCGCGGCGAGGACGCGGGCGACGATGGGGTCAAGCCCGGTCGCGGCGATCGCCGCCGCCGCGCCGTCATCGACGGCGCGCAGCCGCCACGGCCTGCCCGACGCCGTCTCGCCCAGCGGCGGCAAGTCAAGGCCTTCGGCAAAGTCAGTGGCGGGCGTGACGAGACGAAGCGCGGTCATGCGGCGAGTGTGGACCTGATTCGGGACGGTCTTGCCGGTCAGGCTTTCCACAAGGCGGCGCGGATCGGCGGCGTTCGCGTGCGGTTGTTTCACGTGAAACACCCCCGGTTGAGAGGCGGGAGATAAAATCGATGCCGAGCGCCCCGCGGGGCCGTTAAACGCAAACAAACCGATCATGCCAATTCCTTTCAAGGAAAGGCATCATAACCCCGCCCCGGGGGGACGGGGATAAGTAGTAAAAAAAGGCGGATTTGTTGGCCCGCGATGGTTAACGCAAAGAGCCCTCTCAGGCAAACGCCGAGACAAGCGGCGCGCCTT
>JBFXBB010000093.1:0-9739 GCA_050183685.1 Amphiplicatus sp. | reverse complement strand
TGGTCGATAGTGACGCTCTTTGCCTCCATATCCATGCTGACAACGCGTCCCTGCGCCTCAACGACAGCAGCGGCCGGCGCCACATGATCAGCATGGTCCATGTCGATACCAGCCATAGACTTGCTGACCGCGTCATCGCTCTTGTCTGCTTGCGACATGTCCATGCCTTCCATCGGGTCTTCTCCCGCCGGCATGGGGCCTGTTTCCATATTCTGAGGCGAGGCAAGACGCAGCAATCCGGCATCAAGACTTGCTTCTGAGTCGATAAGAAACTGACTTTCGACGACGACGCGTTCGCCTGCTTCAAGACCGGCGAGCACTTCGACCTTGCCGCCGCTTTCCATGCCGGTTCTGACTTCGGCCGGGCGGAAACGACCCTCGCCGAGGGCGAGGATGACCCGGTCGCCCCTGCTCGACCGGATCACGGCGGACTGCGCGACGGTCAGCACGCCTTCTTTCGGCTCCGCCTCAATCGCGACATTGGCGAACATGTTGGGACGCAGCCGGTCGCCCGGATTGGGAAAGCGCAAGCGCACCTGCACCGTCCGCGTTTTCATCTCCGCGGTCGGATAAACATAGTCGACCGCGCCTTCCCAGCGTTCGCCGGGAAACGCCGGCAATGTCATGACCGCGCGATCGCCGGCCGACACCCTGGCGGCCTCCGTGTCGAACACGTCGGCAATGATCCAGACATTCGAGAGATCGGCGAGGCGCATGGCCATATCGCTGGGCCGCAGATACATGCCCTCGCGCGCATTGAGCATGGCGACGACGCCAGATTGCGGCGCCTTGACGGCAACATTGCGCATCGCCTTCCTCGTGCGCCTGATATCCGCAATCTGGTCGGCGCTCATACCGAGCGCCGTCAGTCTTTCTGTCGCCGCATCGGTCAACGCCGGCCGGCCGATCTTCAGCGCCTGAAGGAATTCCGATTGTGCGGCGACCAGCGAGGGGGCGTAAAACTCAAACAGAACCTCGCCTTTCTCCACCTTCTCGCCGACAGCTTCCACATGAAGCTTTTCGATCCAGCCTTCGGCGCGGACATGAATGTCCGAGCGCGCCTCTTCGTCGATCATGACGGCGCCGACAGTTTCGATCCGTCGCGCCATGTCTTCGCGCGTAACATCCTGCGTCTTGACGCCGATATTGTTGACGACGGCGGGATCGATCCTCAGTGACGGCCCTTGCGCGCCGCCCCCGGCCTCGTCTTCATAGACCGGGATCAGGTCCATCCCCATGGGCGACTTGCCGGGCTCATCGCGGCGATAGTTCGGGTCCATCGGCGCCACCCAATAGGCGATCTTGCGTTCGCCGCCTGCGGCCCCCTCCCCCTGCGGTTCATGCCCGCCCGACTGCAACAGGAATATTGCTCCCGCGGCGCCGGCGACGATCAACAGAATGATAAATATGCGGAATTTGGTCATTATTCGTCTCCTGCGAGATAGGCGAGCTGCGCCCAGGCCTTGGCGCGCGCGACCTGCAAGTCGAGGCGCTTTAACTCCGCGTCGAGCTCGGCGAGCTGGCTGCGAATGAGTTCGGGAAAATCGGCGCGGCCACCGCCATAGGCGGAAACGGACGCATCCGCGGTCTCGCCCGCGCGTTTTACGACGGCATCGTCATAAAGGCGGACGCGTCGCTCAAGCTGACTCCAGTCCGCGTAAGAGCGGATGAGATCGCGGCGCAGATCGAGCAGCGTCGTCGCGCGGTCGAGTTCGGCCGCGGACTTGTCCTTGCGCGCCGCCGACAAGGCGCGATCCTGGCGCTTTCCGGTGAATAAAGGAATTGTCAAGCTGACGCCGACGGAAGCGAAATCCGGCCGGTCGGCGCCGCGCGCGCCGTACCCGCCTTCGATCGCCCAAGCGGGTTTATAGGCCTGCTTTGCGAGTTCAACATCGGTTTCTTCAACGCCGATCATGGCGTCGCTCACCTGGACGATCGGATGACGCACAAGCCGGCTTTCTATCTCTTCAACCGTTCCCGGGGCGGCAAGCGCCGGCAGGTCGTCGGGCAACGACCGCGAAGCGTTCGCGCCGACATAACGGGCAAGTTCGGCTTCGGCGGTCGCTTCGCGCTGTTGCAGTTCAACAAGCCTGTCGTCGAGCAGGGATAATTCGAGTTCGGCGCGCAGGACATCCTGGCTCGTTAGTTTTCCTTGCGCGAACGAGGCGCTCAGCGCGTCGACGAGATCGCTGACGGCGGCGCGGCTCTCATGGACGGTCGTTTGCGCATTCGCCGCATAAAACTTGTCGAACCAGGCGCGCCGCACGGCGAGTTCGACGTTGCGAACCGTCGCCTCCCGCCTCATGCGTTCGATTTCGGCCTCGCCTTCGCGTTTTTCGCGATTGAGCCGCAAGGTGCTCCCACGCGGTATTTCCTGACGCAAGCCCACCTGCGCTTGCGTCATGGGTTCCTGACCGAACGCGAATGTGTCTGTCGGAACATTCGCCAGCGCGGTGCGCAACGTCGGATCGGGAAGCTGCGAATCGGAGACGGCGCGGTCCTCCTGCGCCGAGGCGCGCGCGTCAAACCGTGTAAAGGCCGGATCTTCGGCGGTGACGGCGATGCTTACCGCCTCATCCAATTCCAGGGGCTGCGGTTCCAGAGGCTGGGCCGCGGCGGAAAAACCCGAAGCAAGTCCTGCAACGGCTGCCGCCATCGCGGCAATAATTTTCAGCATAGGTCATTCTCGTCATCTGAGCATGAATAACGGTCGCCGCACGCAAATTGCGCGCAGCGCTGTCTCGAAGCCCGCGGTAAAACGCGGGTGCGCTCAGACGCGAGGAGGAGGCGGATCTAAATGTGATGGCGCCGCTAAAAAAATAAGCGCCGCCGGCGCCGGATATTCAGAAAGTTTGAAAAGAGGTGTAACCGAATTCGCCGTTTCGGGCCCCGTGTAAAATCCAGGGCAAGCAAGCGCGCACGCCGCCATGCAACCCGGGTCATGCGACGGGACATCCTTGGCGTTCATGTCGGCGCAATCTTTAGCGGCCATGCCGCTCATATCCGCATCATGCGCAGCAGGCCCGCTGGCCGCCGCCATATGCTCGCCCGCCATCGAAGCGCACGAACCCGCAGCAACAGCCGGACCGACGGCCATCGCGAATACGAGCATTATGGTCAACAAAATGCGCATGTCACAGTTTCACTCGTTTGCCCGTCAGTCTGGTCGCACGAAGGGATCAATAAATAACATTGAATGCTTTATAACTCCCTGCTTCACCGGTCCCTTATACGCGGGGGCGTTCGTCTTCCCTCAACGCTTTGTTTTCTCAAACAGATCAACAAGTTCCGTGAATTTTTCCCGCTGGGCTTTGGCATTCCCCGCCGTGATCGCTTCTTCAACGCAATGATGGGCGTGGGTTTTGAGAATTTCACTCTCGGCGCGCGAAAGTGCGGCTTTCACCGCCTGCACCTGGTGGAGGATGTCTATGCAATAGCGGTCCTCTTCAACCATGCGCGCTACGCCTCGCACCTGGCCTTCTATGCGATGGAGACGCTTAACGATGGCGGCGGAAGTAGACACTTTTTCCTCGTCCGTTGACATATACCCCAACGGGGTATATGTAGGCTCTCGGGCAATATTGGTCAAGTTGTGATTTCAGGGCCGTTCAGGACCATCCTCTTCGCTTTTCTGGCGCTGATGCTCGGCGTCGGGCACAGTGCATGCGCAAGCATGGCCGCGCCAGTGAAAAACGCGGGCGCCGTCGCCCATCAAGGTCATGAGGCGAACGCCGGTCATACGGTTCACGCGGTTCACGACGCTGGCGATGCTCATCATCAGTATGTTCAACATTCAACGGCGCCTTGCGGGCCGGATCAATCACCCTGCCCCCATTGCCAAACGGCGCAATTCTTCAAGAGCGCGACGAAGTCCGATATATGGTCTTCGATATCGTCGCTAATAAAGGCCAAAGCCGTATTCCCGATTTCGGCGATCGCACCGCCGGCGACGATCTCGTTACGCACCCTCAGCAAAGAGTATCAATGGCGCGGTCCGCCCAAAGACACGCCGATCACCCTGAAAATCCGGCTGCTGAATTAGCCTTCGCTCGGCATCGCGCCCTATTCCGGGTGCGTAAATCGCATACGCTCAGGGTTTACCCGCGCGTTGCGATCGCGGCGACCGGCCGCCTTCTCCCCCCATCGCGCCGGGCGCCGCAACTCCGGCATCATCAATACGCATAAACAAAGGATCTAGCCATGAAATCCATTTCTTCCGTCATCGCCGCCGCTGCGTTCATAAGCGCGATGAGTATCCTCCCGGTGAACGCCGCCCAAGACCCGCACCCCATGGAGCACGACGCCATGATGGATCACGACTCCCACTGCGGCATGCCCGCAGGCGAAGGCGCTATCAACACGCTCGATGTTGCAAAATCGAGAGTAAACATTTCACACGGGCCGATCGAAGCGCTCGGCTGGCCGCAAATGAAGATGGATTTCTCAGTCTCAAATCAGGTCGATCTCGCCGCTTTTTCAGCAGGCGAACGGGTTCATTTCATGCTGAAGGCGGAGAAGGATAAATCTTACTCGATTGCGATGATGTGCTCGCTCGAAGCTGACGCGGGAACGCACGAGGCCTGTATGGGGAAAATGCATGAAATCGCTATGAAAACCGCCGAAAGCGAAGGCGCGACATGCTCCATGGAGGGGATGAGCGACATGAAACGTATGAATCACGATGACGGTGCGGAGCAAGACCACAAAGGCCATCACTGATCGCAGCAAAGATTGGAACTTCGCCGTTGGGTTCGGCATTTCCGATTCAAAGGAGAAGAAATCATGCTTGATCGCCGCACCCTGATGAAGGCGGCGGGCGGCGGCGGCTTTCTCGCCGCCGCCGGTGTCAGATTCTGGTTTTAGAGAGGGAAAGCAATGGAAAACTTGATCGAACCCAACATCCATCCGGTGCTGGTGCATTTTGCCTATGCGTTGACTGTTACCGGCGCGATAAGCATGCTGATTGTGTCGTTTGCACCTGCAGGAGGCTGGCGCGATACGCTTAAAGTCGCAGCCGACTGGATGTTCGGGCTCGGCGCCGCAGCAATAATCCTGACAATCGCCGCAGGATTTCAGGCCTATTATTCAGTCAATCACGACGGCCCGTCTCACGCGGCGATGACGGTCCACCGCAACTGGGCGGTTCCCACCGGCGCGGTCATCCTAGTTCTCGCGATCTGGCGATGGATAAAGCGCGGTGACCGTCCGTCAATTCTGTTCTCGGTTTTTTTCCTTCTCGCCGCCATTTCACTATCCGTTACAGCTTGGAGAGGCGGAAACCTTGTCTATGGGCATGGTCTTGGCGTTTCGCGCATGCCTATGGTCACCGGCGAAGGACACGACCACGAGCACGCGCCGGGTCAGGGCCACGGCGATGAATCCGAAGGTGAAAAGCATGAAGGCGGTCATGACCATGAGGGAACGGATGATCATGAACACGACGGGGACGCTACGGCCCTACAGACTGATGAATCATCTGCAGCAACGTCCGTTGCTGCGTTCGACGCCGACAATTACCCGTCGACGCCGGAGGCGGTCGTGGACGCCTATGCTGCAGCGTTAAAAGCGAAGGACGAAGCCGCGGTTCGCGCGCTATTGTCGCCAAATGTGATCATCGCAGAAGGGGGCGGCGCTGAACGTTCTTTGAACGAATACGCCGGCCATCACATGCCGGCGGACATGGCCTTTACAGCGGCTGTCGACTTCACGCTGAAGAAACGCGACGTCATCGACGGCGATGATCTGGCGACCGTTATTTCGGAATCTCAGATCCATGGCTCTTATAAAGGCGAAACGGTTCACTCTCGCATGATGGAAACCATGGTGCTGGGCCGTGAAAACGATCGCTGGCGGATTATTCATATTCACTGGTCGTCCGCGCCGATAACGGGGGACCATGAGCATTGATGGCGGAAACACAGGAAAACAACAGGTCAAGCAAATATAAAAAAGGAAGTTTAAGTCTTGGCGGCGCTGTCGCCATGGGCACCGGCGTCATGATTGGCGCCGGTATCTTTGCGCTGACAGGCCAAGTCGCCGAATTTGCAGGACCGCTTTTTCCCGCCGCTTTCTTCGTCGCCGCAATTATCAGCGCATTCAGCGCTTACACTTATATAAAAGTGTCGAACCGATATCCTTCGGCAGGCGGCATCGCGATGATCCTGCATAAGGCGTATGGGCATTCGGTCACGACCGGCGCATGCGCAATGCTGATGGCGTTTTCAATGGTGATCAACGAGAGCCTGGTCGCCCGCACTTTCGGAACTTACACCGCGCAACTGTTTCAGGCCGACCAACGCTCTTTTCTTGTTCCCGGACTTGCTGTCAGCCTGATCGCCTTTGTCTTCCTCCTGAATTTGGCTGGCAATAAATATATCGGCGCTGTTTCGAAATTTGCCGCGATTTTGAAAGTAGGCGGCATTCTGGCGTTCGCCGGCGCCGGACTTTGGGCCTCCGGAATCTCTTTCGAAGCGGCGTCGTCAGGCTCCGGCGACTATACTGTCGGCGGTTTTCTGGCGGGCGTCGCCCTCGCCATTCTCGCTTATAAAGGCTTTACGACAATCACGAACAGCGGCGGCGAGGTGAAAAACCCGATGCGCAATGTCGGGCGCGCCATCATGATCTCACTTGGCGTCTGCCTCATTGTCTATCTGGCTGTGGTCTTCGCCGTTGGGTCGTCGCTCTCGATTGATGAGATCGTCGCGGCCAAGGACTATTCGCTGGCCGAAGCCGCGCGACCAACGCTCGGCGAGAATGGCGTCGTTTTCACTGTCGTCATTGCGATCATTGCAACTGCGTCCGGCGTCCTGGCAAGCGTCTTTGCGGTCTCGCGCATGCTTGCTATGCTGACGGAAATGAAGCTTATCCCGCACAGCCATTTCGGCATGCCGGGACGCATTCAGCAACATACGCTGGTTTACACTGTCGTGCTGGCGGCGCTGCTTGCTGTCTTTTTCGATCTCAGCCGCATCGCGTCGCTTGGCGCCATTTTCTATCTAGTGATGGATATTGCGATTCATTGGGGCGTGTTTCGACGCCTTCGTCGCGATGTCGATGCAAAGGGCTGGATTTTGATCTCCGCGATCGTATTGGACGTCATCGTCCTTGGAGCGTTTGTCTGGATCAAGGCTTCAATCGACCCCTTAATTGTCTGGGCAGGCGCGGCCGGGATCGTCGTCATCTTCGTCTTTGAGGGTTTTTATCTGTGCCGAGCGCAGAATGAGTAGACCACTTTAGCTGGAGGTCTTGACAATACCCCCCTGGGGTATATATGCTAAGCATCAATAGCGTTGTGACGAGCGCGGAAAAATCTCCGCGCACTCCAACTAACGAAGGAGGCGGCGATGCGAGTCGTTCCTACAGGCCATGCATTATCCTTGTTTCTCATCATCACTTTCACGCTCTGCATACTTTGGGGTCTGGCGACGCCAGCAAGCATGCACATGCATCAAGCGTGGGAACCGTTGTTGCCCGGATTCCGTTTTATCTCGTTTCCGAGCTTCCTGATCGGCGCTATCGAAACCTACGCCTATGGGTGGTACGCTGCGCTCGTCTTTGTCCCGCTATACAATCTGTTCAACCGATACGGAGCAGTTGCGGCTCAGAAGAAAGAAACCCCCGGCCCAGCCTCACGGTCATGCTGCAGCGAATAAAACACCGCGAGCGTTACGGGCGATTTCAGCGGCGACCGTAAAGATACAGGTTGAAATAAAGCCATGCGTCTTGAAGCCATGCCCCCGCCAGCACGAGCCTATACGCCGCCGCTGGGTCATAAAATCCTGACGCCCTTTTATGACCTTGCGATTGGGCTCCTGACTCGCGAGGGTCGTTGGCGCAAGGCTCTTATCGAAAATATTGCGCCCAATGATGGCGAAAGAATCGTCGATGTCGGCTCAGGAACCGGAAGCCTCGCGGTCGCACTGTTAAGCCGTGCGCCGCATCTTCAATATCTTGGCGTCGATCCCGATGCGGACGCAACAGAAAGGGCAACAGCAAAGGTCGCCGCTGAAGGTTTGCGCGCAGAATTCAATGTCGGCTTCTTCGAGGCCGACAATCTTGCCGGCATACCGAACAAAATCGTCAGTGCGCTCGTTTTGCATCAAGTCCCGCTCATGGAAAAAAGGCGAATTATCGAAAACATGTACGCCGCCCTGCCCGCCAACGGAACGGTTCACATTGCCGACTATGGCGAACAGACATCCCTTCTGGCGCGCGCATTGTTTCGCATGACGGTGCAAGCGCTTGACGGCATTGATAACACGCAATCCAACGCGGAGGGCGTCATCCCGGAACTATTGAGCGCGGCTGGTTTTTCGGACGTATCGGAACGCTCGCGGATCTGGACGTTGACAGGAACAATTTCAATCTATCAGGCCCGAAAGCGGGCTCCATCGCCATAAGTTGCGTGGGACATTGTCCGCGCTGATGAAGAAGAAAGGATACCCAAATGGCGGATCATTCTCATCACGCCCACTCGCATGGCGCAAATCCGATAATCACGTCGGCCCAGGCGACATGGCATTGCCTGACAGGTTGCGTTATCGGCGAAACGGTGGGCCTTGCTATCGGCGTGTCGGCCGGCCTCGGCGTTTGGGCAACGATGGCGCTGGCGACCGGCCTTGCATACATTTCCGGTTTTACGCTTGGCGTGCTTCCCGTCATGCGCCGCGAGAAGAGAAGCTTCTGGCAGGCTTTGCGGATTATCTGGATTGGAGAAGCCGTCTCCATCGGCGTGATGGAGATCGCCATGAACGCGGCCGATTACTATATGGGAGGCGTCAACGCCGGATCGGTGTTTGAGCCCGTATTCTGGTATGGGCTGGCGGTCGCCATTCCGGCAGGCTTTCTCGCCGCCTGGCCTGTCAACTGGTGGCTCCTGCAGCGCAACCTGAAAGCCTGTCACTGATTTTCCCAGCGAATGCCCTTCACGCGGCATCCACGTCGATTTTGAGGGTTCTCGCCTGTTCCGGCGTATTTAAATGCATGGCTGATTTCAGATTGGTCCGTTTACACAAAGGAGCAAAGCTATGAGATGGAAATTAGCGATCGCAGCCATAACGGCGGCTGCAGCGTTGCCGGTCGCAACTGCGATGGCCGATCCGTCGCATCACCCGGCCTCAAAAGACCAGATGACGCAGGAAACTAGCGGCATGGGGGAGATGATGGGCGGCGGCATGATGGACTGCCCGATGCACGGAATGATGAGTCAGCAAAATCCGCGCATGGAAGGACGCCTAGCATTTCTGAAAGCCGAACTCGACATCAAAAAAGGCCAGGAGAAAGCCTGGAACGATTATGCGGCGGCGTTCCGCAGCAGCCATCAAAGCATGATGGGACGTATGGGAATGATGAGCGGCGGAATGGGAAAAATGGGTATGCAGGCGGAGCCTGGGCCGAAAAAATCCGCTGTCGAGGCGCTTCAAAATCGAATTCAAATGATGGAAGGCATGCTGCAGTCGCTCAAGGCGCTTGAAGGACCGACAGCGAAGCTTTACGACGCTCTTGACGACACCCAAAAGGCCACGGCGGACGAACTTCTCGGCATGGGCTGCAGCATGATGCGCATGTAGCCGCCACGAACCGCTGCCGTTATTTTAGCGGATTTGAAGGGCGCTGTCAGCTAGGCGGGAGAGGTTGTCTATTGGCTTGCTGTCATGAGCCGGCCCTCCCGATGCTGATCTATTCGCGCATCGCGCACCCGTCGGCCTTTTCAAAGTTGTCGCCGCCATTTGTTTGAGAT
>JBFXBB010000092.1:0-9773 GCA_050183685.1 Amphiplicatus sp. | reverse complement strand
TCGACGAGGCGAGGCCGAAGAGCAGCGAGATCGCAAGACCCTGAAAGATCGGATCAAAAAGGATAACGCTCGCGCCGATCATCGCGGCAAGCGCTTTCAGCAGGATCGGCTTGAAACGAATGGCTCCCGCTTCGAGAAGGACCTCCCGCAACGGCCGGTCTGCGCTCCGAGCGTGGCTGATGAAATCGACAAGCAGAATCGAATTTCGGACGATGATACCGGCGAGCGCGATGAAGCCGATCATCGACGTCGCCGTGAAGGGCGCATTGAACAGGATATGACCGATGACGATTCCGACCAGCGTCAGCGGGATTGGCGTCAAAATCAGGAGCGGCAGGGTGAAGCTTTTGAATTGCGCGACGACGAGAATGTAGATCGCCAGGATCGCGACTGCAAAAGCCGCGCCCATGTCTCGGAAGGTGACATAGGTGATTTCCCACTCGCCGTCCCAGAGCACTGTCGGAAGCGACTCATCCTCAGGCTGACCGTAGAGACGGACCGCCGGCGTCGGCAGCGCGCCCCAATCGGCCTTCTCGATCGCCGCATTGACGTTGAGCATGCCGTAGATCGGCGCCTCATAGGCGCCGGCGAGCTCGCCCATCACCATTTCGGCATAGCGCCCGTCGCGGCGGAAGATCGGATAGGAGCCCTCCTCCGTCTCGATATGGGCGATTTCGCCGAGCTCGACGAGCCGTCCGCTCAGGGGCGAGCGCGCGACCGGCGTCGCGGCGAGTACTTTCGACCAGGCGCGCGCCGATTGCGGCAGGCGGATCGAGATTTCGATGGGATTGCGTCCCTCGCCGCGATGCGAATAGCCGACTGTCTCGCCGCTCAACAGCGCGGCGATCGAGTCGGCGACCTCTCTTTCCGACAAGGCAAAGAATTCAAGTTGCGGGCGGTCCGTCGTCACGCGGAGGCGGGGCCGCGGCGCGCCGAAACTGTCGTCGACATCGACGATATAGGGAACCTCTTCAAAGATCGCCCGCAGTTTCCTCGCCGTCGCGCGCCGGGTTTCCGCGTCCGGCCCGTAGACCTCCGCGAGCAAGGTGGAAATGACCGGCGGACCCGGCGGCACTTCGACGACGCGGACGACGGTTCCTTCCGGCGTCTGAAGCGCGGAGAGCCGTTCACGCAGGTCAAGCGCGATCTTGTGGCTTGACCGCCGGCGGTCGCCTTTCGGCGAAAGCATGATCTGCAGATCGCCGAGTTCGGGCCGGGAACGAAGATAATAATGGCGCACAAGTCCGTTAAAGTTGAAAGGCGAGGCTGTTCCCGCATAGGCGTCGACCGCAAGGGCTTCCGGCGTCTCGATAGCGATGCGCGCGGCATCCATGAGGACGCGTTCGGTCGCTTCGAGGCTTGACCCTTCTGGAAGGTCGACGACGACCTGCAATTCGGATTTGTTGTCGAAGGGCAAAAGCTTCACGCGCACGGTCTTCGTCGCGAAGAGCACGCAAGCCGCGAGCGTCGCGACGCCGGTGATGATCAGAAAACGCCAGGCCGAACCGCGCGTGCGGATCACGGGGGCGGCCATGCGCCGATAGACTTTCCCGAAAAAGCCCTCGCCATGGACGTCGTGACTGCTTGCGGCGGCGCTTTTCGGCGCGAGCCGCGTCATCAGCCAGGGCGCGATGATCACCGCGACGAGAAAGGAAAAGAGCATAGCCGCCGAGGCGTTCGCCGGGATCGGCGCCATATAAGGGCCCATCAATCCCGAAACGAACATCATCGGCAAGAGCGCGGCAATAACGGTCAGGGTTGCGATGATCGTCGGATTGCCGACCTCGGCGACCGCTTCCACGGCGGCTTCGGCGTGGCTGCGCCCGTCCTTCATCGCCCAATGCCGCGCGATATTTTCGATGACGACAATCGCGTCGTCGACGAGAATGCCGATCGAAAAGATGAGCGCGAAGAGACTGACGCGATTGATCGTGTAGTCCATGAAATTCGAGGCGAAGAGCGTCAGAAGGATCGTCGTCGGAATGACTACGAAGGTGACAGCGGCTTCTCGTCGGCCGATCGCGAAGACAATGAGGAGGACGATCGAGATCGTCGCGAGGCTCAGATGAAACAAAAGCTCGTTCGCTTTCTCATTCGCCGTCTCGCCATAGTCGCGCGTCACTGAGGCCTCGACGCCTTCCGGGATCAGCGTTCCTTCAAGAGCATGCAGGCGATGTTCGATCGCCTTCGAGACGACGACGGCGTTCGCGCCGTCGCGTTTGGCGATGGCGAGGCTCACCGCAGGCGTTGCGGCGATTGCGTCCGCGGCGCGCCCAATGCGCCAGACGCGAGCGCGGGTCTCTCTGGAGCCGAGCGTGACGTCGGCGACGTCACGCAGATAGACGCTGCGCCCGTCGCCCGTCGGAACCGTCAACAAGCCGATCTCGCCAGGATCGTCCAGTGTTTCGCCGATCGCCGTCGTCCGGGTTTCGTCCCGCTCCTGAACCGCGCCGGCGGGAAAAGAGCGGTTGGCGCTCTTGACCGCGTCAATGACCACGCTTAGCGGCGTTTCATAGAGCGCAAGGCGCGCCGGATCGGGCGCGACGCGGATTTCGCGGGGGCGCCCGCCGACGAGAAAAGTCAATCCGACATCCTTGACCTTCATGAGCTCGGCCTGAAACTCGTCGGCGACTTCATAAAGCGCCTGATCGGTCCAGCGATCCGCCGCATCTTCGGTCGGCGTCAGCGTAACGACGACGATGGGCACATCGCTGACGCCGCGCGCGACGATATGCGGCTCCGGCACGCCGACCGGAATGCGGTCGTAATTCGCACGGATTTCCTGCTGGATACGCGTGATCGCGTCGTCCGCGTCGGAGCCGACAAAAAAGCGCGCCGTGACAAGGACGCGGTCGTCCTCGGTCTGACTGTAAACATGCTCGACGCCGTCGACGCCCTTGACGATCGTTTCAAGCGGCTTGGTGATGAGTTCGGCCGCGTCCGGCGCGCGCAGCCCGTCGGCGCGCACCGCAATATCGACGAGCGGCACGCTGATCTGCGGCTCTTCCTCCCGCGGAATGGTCAAAAGCGCGACCAGCCCGAGCGCGAGCGCCGTCAGGAGAAAGAGCGGCGTCAGCGGCGAGCCGATTGTCGCCTTGGTGAGGCGCCCTGAAAGCCCGAGACTCACGGCCGATCATCCGCGAGCGCGGTGACGGACGTCTCCTTTGTCGCCGCCGAGGGTAAAAGCCGGTCGCCCGCCCGCAAGCCCGACAGGATTTCGACCTCGGCTTCGCCATTCGGCGCCGGCAGGCGCGCACCGAGCTGCACGGGCGCGTCGATCGTCGTGCCGTCGGGGCGCAGCAGCCGAACATAATCAACGCCATAGCGCGTCGACACAAAGGCCGATGGAATGACGATTGTCGGCCGCACGCCGATCGGAACAAGCACGGGCGTTCTGACGCCGACAAAGGCGTCGTCAAATCCCTTCGCATCGATATCAACAATCACCTTGCCGTTTTCGATGGCGGGATAGACCTGAAGGACAGACGCGGTCTCGCCATGGCCGACGACAGCGAGCATGATTTCGGTTCCTTCACTGATCGCACGCGCCTCGGCTTCAGGGAGTTCGATCCGCAAGACGCGCTTTCCCGTCGCGACTTCCGCGACGATTTCGCCCGGCATGACGACGGCCCCTTCAGGGATTGGCGCTCGGGTGACGCGCCCCTCAGCGGGCGCGAGCACGGCGCCTTGATCACTGGCCTCTTTCAGCGCGTCGCGTCGGGCGAGGCTCGCGCGAAGCCCCGCCTTGGCGCTCTCGGCCTCGGCTTTCGCCGTGTCGAGGCGGGCCTGCGCATAGACTCCATTGTCAAAAAGATCTTTCACGCGCGCGAATTCAGCGCTTGCGCGTTCGGCGCGCGCTTTAGCCGCCGCCACATCGGCGGCGGCGGCGTTGGTTTCGAGCGTGCGCCGATCGTCGGACACGATTGCAAGGACGTCCCCTTTATTGACCGCATCGCCTGCGCGTACCGACAATTTTGTCAGCGTGCCGGCGATCCGCGCCCGCGCCGCGCCGGCGTCCCGGTTGGTGAGGATAGCAGCGACGGGCTTATAATCAGGGAGCAGCCTTTCTTCGACGACAAAGACGTCAGAAGACGCGGCGGGGACCGCCGCCGCCTTGTCGTCGGCGTCATGACGGCCGCCGCAGGCCGCGGCCCAAAGCGCCGCCAGCAAGGCCAGTCCGCGCCATGCCGCCGCGCCGCTCATTCTTCCTCTCTCTTATCGCAAATCGGACGCATTTGTCGCTCATGGAGCCCTTCGCCGGCCTTGATCTTGGTCAAGGCCCAGCCGGCGAAAAGAGCCAATCTTTATATTAATAGTGGGCAAACGTATATCGTATATTGCTAATATACGAATATAAAAATTTATGTCAATTGTAAGACATGGAGGACGGCATGGCGGAGGTAGCGGTTTTGGGCGGCGGTCTCGGCGGCGTCATCGCCGCATTCGAATTGAGAAAGGCGCTCCGCAAGGACGACCGAGTCATCCTTCTCTCGAACGCGCCCACCTTCAGCTTTACGCCCTCCAATCCGTGGCTCGCCGTCGGCTGGCGCAAGCGCAAGGATATCGAGGTCGACCTCGCTCCGGTCATGAAGAAAAAAAATGTCGACTTCATCCCCGTTGGCGCAAAGCGCGTTCATCCAAAGGATAATAGGATCGAACTCGAGGATGGACGCGACATCCACTATGATTGTCTCGTCCTCGCGACGGGTCCCGATCTTGCCTTTGACGAGATTGAAGGGCTTGGACCGTCCGGCTTCACGCAGTCGGTTTGCACAGCCGACCATGCCGAGAAGGCGCGCGCAGCTTTCGAAGACTTCTGCAAACAGCCAGGCCCAATCCTCGTCGGCGCCGTTCAGGGCGCCTCCTGCTTCGGGCCCGCCTACGAATTCGCGATGATTCTCGATACCGAGCTTCGCCGGCGAAAGCTCCGTGACAAAGTTCCAATGACCTTTGTCACATCCGAGCCTTATATTGGCCATCTCGGTCTCGACGGCGTTGGCGACACCAAAGGCCTTCTCGAAAGCGAGTTCCGGGAACGGCATATCAAATGGGTCGCCAATGCACGCATCGCCAAGGTCAAAAAGGGCGAAATGACCGTCGAGGAAATCGGCGAGGATGGCGCCGTCGCAAAGACTCACGCCCTTCCTTTCGGCTATTCGATGATGCTGCCCGCCTTTCGCGGCGTCCCGGCGATCCTTGGGCTCGACGGGCTCGTCAATCCGCGCGGCTTCGTCGTCATCGACAAGCATCAGCGCAATCCCGCTTATCCCAACATTTTCGGGATCGGCGTCGCGGTCGCCATCGCGCCGACGGGCAAGACGCCCGTTCCGGTCGGCGTTCCAAAGACCGGCTTCATGATCGAATCGATGGTCGCCGCCGTCGCACAAAACATCCGGTCCCTGATCGACGGCGAAGAGGCGACGGCGGAGGCGACCTGGAACGCCGTCTGCCTTGCCGATTTCGGCGATGGCGGCGTCGCCTTTGTCGCCCAGCCGCAAATACCGCCGCGCAATGTCAATTGGTCCGCCTACGGAAAATGGGTTCATCTTGCTAAAGTCGCTTTTGAGAGGTTCTTCCTCGGCAAGATTCGCAGAGGACGCAGCGAGCCTTTTTACGAAAAACTGGTCATGCACACGATCGGCCTTGAAAAGCTGAAGGAGAGCCCTTGACCGCCATGTTGACGAGAGCCGCCTGCCCTGCCTGTTCGACCGTTAACCGGATTGCGTCCGGAAAATCGCTCCATGTGGGTAAGTGCGGCAAATGCGGCGCGTCCCTTTCTCTCGACGCGCCCGTCGACGCAGATGATCGAGCCTTCGCACGCCATATTGAGGCGACCGACGGCCCCGTTCTTGTCGATGTCTGGGCGCCCTGGTGTGGGCCCTGTCGCATGATGGCGCCGGAATTCGAGGCGGCGGCGAAGGCGCTTCAGGGCGAGATGCGTTTCCTGAAACTCAATGCGGATGAAAACCAGACGGCCTCGCGGCTCGGCGTCAGGGGAATACCGGCGCTCATTCTTTTTCACCACGGCAAGGAGGTCGGCCGCCGCGCGGGCCTTGCCTCTCGATCCGACATCGTCTCCTGGGCGCGCTCCGAAATCGCGGCGCTCGCGTAAAGACCAGAAAATGGAGGTTGCACTATGACCCTTGATCGCAGCGTTCTGATCTTTGCAGGACTTGTCGTCCTGACCGGCGTCGCACTCGCGCATTTTGTTCACCCTTTATGGATCCTGTTGACCGCCTTCGCAGGCGCCAATCTGATCCAGGCGGGGTTTACGGGTTTCTGCCCGGCGGCGATGGCGTTCAAGAAACTCGGCGTCAAGCCGGGCGTCGCCTTCAAATAGCTCAGCCCTTGCCGCCATAGAGCTGGCACAGAAAGGCGACAAGTTTTTCCGCATTGGCGTCGGCGAGATGATAATAGATTGTCTGCGCGTCGCGGCGCGTCGTAACAATTCTCTCGGCGCGAAGCTTCGCAAGATGCTGGGACAGCGCCGACTGGCTGAGCTCGACATGTTGTCCGAGCTCGCCGACGGACATTTCTCCGCCGCTTAAGCGGCAAAGGATCGTCAGCCGCTGCTCGCTCGAAAGCAGCTTTAAGAGATGCGCGGCTTCGCGCGCCCGCGGCTCAAGAACCTCGGCCGCATCGTTGCCCTTTCGAAGGCGCGCGCCATCTTTTTTCGAAGCCCGTTTCAAGGCGAATCGCTGAGTCATCATTATGAATTAGCATACTCTAATGTATTGGTCAAAATTCGCGCATGCGTAAGACATAAGGGACGCCGGCGCGCATTGAATGAAGACGTCACCAACGCTCGAGGCGTTGGACAAAGTATTTTAACAACTCATCGCCCGGCGTCTTGGTGAGGTCCTTGTCGAAGACGGCGATCACCCGGCTCGACGCCTCGGGTCCAAGCGCCTTGCGCAGAATGCCAAGCGCTTTGGGCGCCGCCGCAAGCACAAGCTTGCCGAATGAATTCTTGGCCGCCGCCGCATTAAGGAACACAGCGCGCTCTTCAATAAAGGCCCGCTCGGCCGCGTCGTGCAGCGAAGGCGCGTCAATGGCGAAAGGAGCGCCCGTTCCTATGGTTCTTCCGCGAATAGGACGATCGCGTCCGAGGTCGCGATCCGGGACGCGCGCCGCATCTCTCCATTCGTGTATCAACGTCCATCCCGCGCGCGCGCCGGCGCTTTGAAAAACCAGCGCCTTGGCGCCGTCCGCAACGATGAACCAGGTGTTTTTTGATGGCGTCGACATAGCGTTACTTTCAAATTGAAGCGTTCGAGCCGCCTTTCCTGCTTTATCGCTCATGACGCCCTTCTCTGAGAAGGCGCCTTGCTGAGTAAAATGATAGCGGTTCCAGGGTGCCAGCCTCTTGACCTGGATCAAGCGGTTCGCCGCAGGGCAAATGGTCGACCGCTAAAGCGCGTGAATGACGCGTCGCAGCTTCTCTTTGACGGCGCCGGCAAGGTTCTCAAGCGCCGGATTGTCGACGGCTGACATCGACGCGACGGGATCGACGGTCGCAACCTCGATGGCGCCTGTTTTTGCTTCGCGGATGATAACATTGCAGGGCAGGAGAACGCCGATCTTGTCTTCCGCCTGCAGCGCCTTATGCGCAAGGCCCGGATTGCATGCGCCGAGGATCACATAAGAGGAAAAATCAACGTCAAGCTTGGTCTTCAGCGTTGCCTTGACATCGATCTCCGTGAGAACGCCGAAGCCTTCGCGGGCGAGCGCTTGCTTTACTTTTGCAACAGCGTCGTCGAAAGACAGGGTCACTGTCTTGGCTATGTAATAGGACATGGCGTATCCTTTTTGCCTGTGTGAGGCGCAAACTACTGCTTCCGTCGGGGGCGGCCTTGCGATCGATCAATCCGCGCGATCATTTAAATCTCCGGCCGCGCCGGGAATTTGCCCGCGGTCAAGCAACCAGCCACAGCGCGATCGCAACCGGCGCTGCGCTAATGAGGAGAACGACGCCATCCTTTGTAGTCAGGCCGAGTCCGATCAGCGCAATGCCGTAGGTCGGCGCGGTCGGCGCGAAGGGGATAAGCCCCAGAGGAAAGCATGTCAGGGCCGCCAGCATGCATAAGGCGGCGAAAAGATTGGCTAAGGGCGGCGCGGCGAGGAAGACGAGCCGCGGCTTGACGACGCGGTCGATGCGCCGGGCCCATGGCCGTATCACAGCCACGCTCTTGACAAGCGCTCCCGTGGAAAACGAGGCCTCGAGAGCCCGCTTTGGAAGCCAGGGCGTCTTCCGGCCGATCGCCAATTGTCCGGCGATGAGCGCTGCGGCCGACGCCGACGCCCAGGTCGTTCCAGGAATGTAGGAGATGGGCGAGACCGCAAAGAGGCCGATTGCGAGGATGAGCGGCCCATAGGCGCGAACGCCGATCGCCCGCAGAAGATCGCGGACCGCGACGGCGTTGTCCCCGCCCTCGCCGAACAGCTCGCATAGCCTGTCCAGGAGTCCAGTGAGATTCTCCACCGGCGCGCGCTCAGGCCGCGCTGCACCCTCGCTTTCGGCGATCTCGCTCATTCAAAGCGTATATCGCGTTCGCCACGGCATAGAAAGGAAGTCGCCGCAAGCTTAAACCGAAATCGCGACCTTCAGCACGCCGTCGCGCTGATGCATGAAGAGGTCGTAGGCGTCGACGATCTTCTCCAAGGGAAAGCGGTGGGTGACGAGCGCCTGCGTATCCACTCTTCCCGATTCGACCATGCTCATGAGGCGGCGCATGCGCTCCTTGCCGCCCGGACAGAGCGACGTGACAATGCGGTGATCGCCGAGCCCCGCATGGAAAGAATCGAGCGGGATTTTCAAATCCTCCGAATAAACCCCAAGGCTCGAAAGCCGTCCGCCCGGCTTCAGAACGCGCAGACACGCTTCGAACGTCTCCTGCTTGCCGAGCGCCTCGATCGCGGCATCAACGCCCCTGCCCTTCGTCAGCCGAAGGATCTCCGCGACGGGATCAGTTTTTGAGGCGTCAATAGTAACGTCGGCGCCAAGCCGTTCCGCCACGCCAAGGCGCGCGTCGACGCGGTCGAAGCCGATGACCATCGCCGCGCCGCGGAGCTTTGCGCCCATGGTCGCGCAAAGGCCGATCGGCCCTTGCGCGAATACCGCAACGATGTCGCCGATGCGGATGTCGGCGGCTTCAGCGCCCGCAAATCCCGTCGACATGATGTCTGGACACATCAAGACTTGCTCATCGCTTAAGGACGCAGGCACGGGGGCCAGATTCGCCATCGCGTCGGGAACAAGAAGATATTCCGCCTGCGCGCCGTCGATCGTGTTGCCGAAGCGCCATCCGCCCATCGGTTTCAGTCCGTGCGCCGCCGCGCCTCCGTCCTGCGAACAAAGCCCTTCAAGACATCCATAGGAATAGCCGCTCGGCGTTATGGCGCCGGCGATGACGCGCTCGCCTTCCTTGTAGCCCTCAACATTTGCGCCGAGCTTTTCGATGACGCCGACCGGCTCATGCCCGATCGTGAGGCGCGGCGCGACCGGGTACTCACCTTTGAAAATATGCACATCGGTGCCGCATATCGTGGTGGTCGTCACGCGGATGAGCGCGTCATTCGGACCAATTTCCGGAACGGGCTTTTCGTCGAGCTCGTTGCGACCGGGCTCCACAAACACCGTCGCAGTCATGAATTTGGGCATCGCCTGATCCTCCCGTTGCGCTCGACCAAGTCACTTTCTCCCTGCATTTCTTGGTCGGCCTTGATCGGCGTCAACAAAGCTCCCTTGGAACCATCCTCAGATGGTTGTGGAA
>JBFXBB010000091.1:0-9879 GCA_050183685.1 Amphiplicatus sp. | reverse complement strand
GGCGACGCGCGCGGCCGCGCGTTCGGCGGCGAAGCGCAGTCCCTCGACAAAGCAGGCCGCATAACGCCGCCGATCCGCGCCGAAGGCGAGAACAAGCCCGTCCGCGCCCTGTTCGGCGGCAAGCTCTGCCCGCGCCGCGATGCGCCTCAGAAACGGATTGAACCAGAAGAGAATCTTCGCGGCAGCCGCCGCCGCGAAAAGCCGTCCGTCGCCGCGCCTGATATGGGCGAGCTCATGCGCGCCCATCATCACGAGGTCGTCGAAATCGGCGCGCTCGACGAGCTGGGCGGGCATGACGATCACGGGGCGGATCAGTCCGTAGACGCAGACGCTGGCGAGGGCGGGCGAGACTTTGACGCGCAGCGGCGCGGCGACGCCAAGCCGGCGCCGCCAGCGATCGAGCGCCGTCGAAAGCGCGGGATTGTCGAGCGGCGCAGCGCGCCGCATCGCGCCGGCGAAGAGGAGCGCGCGGACCGCAAAGACGCCGAAAGCGAGGAGGGCGCCGTAAAGATAGAGCAGTCCGGCGGCGCCGATCAGCGTCTCGGCGGTCAGGCCCGGACCGGGCGCGGGCGATGAGGCAACCGTTGCAATCTCGGCGGGGAGCAAAGCCGGCGGGGCGGCGGGCGCCGGCCGCAGCGAGAGTCCGGCGGCGGCGAAAACAGGCGCGATCAAGGTCGGCAGCGCGGCGAGCGCGAGCGCGCCGATCCAGACAATCTCGGACATCGGCGAGGCGCCGTCGCGGTCGAGCCGGCTCGCCGCGCGATAGACGAGCGGCGCCCAGACAAGCGAGGCCAACAGACAAAGCAGGGCGGGTGGCGCATCGACTCCGATCATTGACCGTTCTCCTCAGACCGCAGCATTTTCTCAAGCTCTTCGACTTCGTCTTCGGTCAACAGCTTGGATTGCGCAAAGAGCAGCGCCGGCGGCGCGGCGTCGAGTTCGAGGACGCGCCCGGAAAAATCCTGGATCAGGCGCGACAGCAGCGCGATCTTGCCGACGCCCGCCGAATAGGCGTTGACGCTCTCGCCCGCGCTTTTCTTCAGAAGGCCTTTCTCGCACATTCTTTCGAGCACGGTGCGGAGCGTCGAATAGGTCCAGCCGAGGGATTCGGCGAGATCGGCGGCGATCTCGCGCGCGCTCAAACATTTGCGCCGCCAGAGCAGTTTCAGGATTTCAAGTTCGGGCCTTGTCGGCTGCGGGGCGTCGCTCATGGATAGCCACGTGCTCCTTCGGGGCCTGTTACATATGTAGCATAGTCGAATGCGACAGATGTAACAAGCCGGTGATGCGAATTCCCAAACGCCTCTCGGGGCGCTTGGAATGAAGGCAGTCTATGACAGGTCCGGGGGGAGGGGGATAACTTGCCAAAAACGGCGGAATTGCTGGGCTGGCAGGGTTAAGATTTTGGCGCTAGCGCGGCGAGCACTTCATCTCGATCGGCGCGCTCGCGGCCCATCCTTCGCAACGCGCCTTCGGCGCTCCTCAGGATGAGGCTGCGCAATATCGCAACAAGCATGGGCCTCATCCTGAGGAGGCGCGCAAGCGCCGTCACGAAGGATGGGCCGCGGGGCTCTGACTCGGATCGATCGCCGTATGATCTAGGAGACCTCCTCGATCGCGCGGGCAAGGCGCGCAAGATCGGCCGGCGCGGACAGCGAATGATCGCCCTTTTTCACGAGGGTCAGCGTGAGGTCGTCCGCGGCGAGCAGCGCCGCGAAACGCGCCGCGTGAGACCACGGCACGTCCTTGTCCGCCATGCCCTGAAGGATGCGGACGGGGGCGGCGATCGCGACCGGACCGCCGAGCACGAGATTGCGCCGCCCGTCTTCAATCATCGTGCGGGTGAAAAGATTCGGTTCCTCAAAATAGGGCGAGGGGATCTCGATGCGGCCCGCGTCCATCAGGGTTTGACGCTGCGCGGCGCTCAGCTCTTTCCAGACTAGCTCTTCGGTGAAATCGGGCGCCGGCGCAATGAAGACGGCCCCGGCCGTCCGGGCCGCGCGCCGCAAGGCCAAGAGGGCCGCGACCCAGCCGCCCATCGAGGAGCCGACAAGGATTTGCGGGCCCTCGGTCAAGGCGTCGAATGCGGCGAGCGCATCCGCGGTCCAGGCCGAGATCGAGCCGTCCTCGAAGCGGCCTTCCGATGCGCCGTGTCCGGAATAGTCGAACCGAACATAGGCGCGGCCCGTTCCGGCGGCCCAGTCGGCGAGAAAACTCGCTTTGGTTCCGGTCATGGTCGAACGAAAGCCGCTGAGCCAGAAGACGCCGGGCGCCGTCCCCCCGACGCGGCGCCAGGCGAGGCGCCCGTTCGGGCCGTCGATGAAACCTTCCTCCTCCGCCATCCCTCTCGCTCCCTCGTTGAAACCCTGTATGACGGTCGGCCTCATGAGGTTCAACCGGACGGTTCTGCAAGTCATCCCGGCGCTGCAATCGGGCGGGGCCGAGCGCACGACCCTCGAGATCGCCAGGGCGATCATCGCCGCGGGCGGTCGGGCGCTCGTCGCGACCAGCGGCGGCCGGCTCGCGGAGGACATCGAGGCGCTTGGCGGAAAAGTTTTCCCCATGCCGGTCCATTCCAAGAACCCGCTCGCCATGATCGCCAATCGGGGGCGATTGCTGCGGCTCATTGGCGAGGAGCGCGTCGATCTTCTGCATGTGCGCTCGCGCGCGCCGGCCTGGCCCGCGCTATGGGCGGCCCGAAAGGCGAGAATTCCGCTCGTTGCGACCTATCACGGCGTCCACCGGGCCGGGAATCCGGTAAAGCGCTTCTACAATTCCGCGATGGCGCGCGCCGATATCGTGATTGCGAATTCGGAATTTACGGCGGCGGCCATTCGCGGGTCCTATCGCATCGACGACTCGCGGCTCCGAGTCATTCCGCGCGGCGCCGATCTCGCTGTTTTCGATCCCGCCGCGGTTGCGCCGGAGCGCGTCGAGGTCTTGGCGAGGCGCTGGGGACTAACTCCCGCGCCTGGGGGGGCGCTCCGCCTTCTCCTGCCGGGGCGGCTGACCGCCCTGAAGGGCCATGACGTGGTCGTTGAGGCGGCCCATCTTCTCAAGCAAGGCCGAGGCTCTGGCCAGCCTGCCCTTTTGCAGCTAGTTTTTGCGGGGGATGAGCGGGCGCCGGGCGATAGTGCGGCGCTCGCGCATTTGATCGACAAGCGTGGGGTGCGCGACATGATTCATCTCGTCGGCCATTGCGCCGACATGGCTGGCGCCTATGCCTGGTCGGACGCGGCGCTTGCGCCGTCGATCTGGCCTGAGGCCTTCGGCCGGGTCGCGGTCGAGGCGGGCGCGATGGGAAAGCCGACAGTCGCTTCCGATCATGGCGGCGCGCGCGCGACGATCGTCGACGGCGAGACGGGGCTTTTGACGAAACCGGGCGACAGCGCGGCGCTCGCGCGCGCGATCGAAACGCTCGCCGAGATGGGGCCGGCGGGCCGCGCGGCGATGGGCGCGCGCGCTTATGCGCGCGTGCGCCGGCTCTATTCGATCGAGGCGATGCAAAACGCCACGCTCGACGCTTATGAAGCGGCGATGAAGCGGGGGGCGTAAGTCGAGTTTTGGGCGGAGCGATGTTCGGGCGCAAATCTGAGAACATATTGGTTATCAAGACCGACGGTCTTGCGGCCTTCGTCGCCGCCGAACCGGTTTTCGCCGAGATTCGCGGCGCCCTTCCGCACGCCAAGATCAGCCTTTTGACCCGCGCGGGGCTTCAGCGCATCGCCCGCGCCGCGCCCTATTTCGACCAGGTCGCCGCCATGCCCGATTTCCGCGACGCGGATTCGAAAAAGGCCTTCGTCCGTCAACTGAAGAATGCGAAATTCTCGCGCATCCTCGATCTCTCGGCCGACGATGCGGCGAGGAAGCTGCAAGCGGCGATGGGGCCGTTCGGTCCGAAATGGCATTCGGCCGATCCGGCGCCGAAGCGTCGCCGCAAGGGCGCGCCGGAAGAGCTCGCCTCGATGGGCCGGGTTCTCGCCGCGGCCGGGCTCCCGGCGCCTGGAAGGCTGCCGGATTTCCGCTGGGCGCTTGCCGCGCGCAAGGATTCGGCGAATATGCAGCCATCCTGGTTCGGCGTCGCCGGCGATTTCGGTCTGCTTCTGCCGGGCGTCGATCCCGAGCAGCGTTGGCCGGCCGGGAATTACGCCGGCCTTGCGCGGCTTATGGCGCAGCATCACATCATGCCGGTCCTTGTCGGCGGCAAGGAAATGCACGGTTTTGGCGACGAGATCGCCCATCTTGCGCCCGAAATTGTCGACCTCTCGGGGAAGACCGATCATTTGCAGCTCGCCGCGCTCGCGCAGGAGGCCGCCTTTTTCGTCAGCGACGCCGCCGAGGAGATGCATCTCGTCGTCAGCGTCGGCTGCCGCGGCGTTTTGATCCGAAAAGGGCCGGCGCTCGGGGCCGCGCCGCCGGGCCGCGACGTCGTTACGCTGACGGCCCGCGAAAATCTCGCCGACGCCGCGCCGGAATTTGTCTGGCGGACGCTTGAAAATATGGGCCTTATCCCCGAAACGAAGCCCGACAAGCGGCATGGCGCCGGGGTCGAGCCGCGCGTCGCCGCGCGGTGAGCGGTCTTGAAATCATCAAGGTAATTCCAATTAAAGGCGCGATGGCCTAGCGTGCCTCGCCCGTTTTCCGTCCTGAAGCTGAAAGAGGAGAGACGCACATACCACCCCGCAGACCCGCCGCCGGCGCCCCGCCCAAATCTGACGGCCCGCGAATCAATGAAGAGATCGGCGTTCCCCAGATTCTTTTGATCGACCATCAAGGCGAAAAACGCGGCGTGATGCCGACGGCCAAGGCGATCGAGATCGCTGCGGAGGCCGGCCTTGACCTTGTTGAAGTCTCGCCGGGCACGCAGCCGCCAGTGTGCAAGATCCTCGATTTCGGCAAGTACAAATATCAGCAGCAGAAGAAGAAGGCCGAGGCGAAGAAGAAACAGAAGATCGTCGAGATCAAAGAGATCAAGATGCGCCCGAATATCGACCATCACGATTACGAGGTGAAGGCGAAGGCGATGCGCCGTTTCTTCGACGAGGGCGACAAGGTCAAGGTCACCTTGCGTTTCCGCGGCCGCGAGATGGCGCATCAGGAGCGCGGCATGGAGCTTCTCCAGCGCGTCCAGGCCGATTTCGACGCGATCGCCAAGGTCGAGCAGACGCCGAAGCTCGAAGGCCGCCAGATGATGATGGTGATGGCGCCGCGCTAAGGCAAGCGTTTTGATTTGATCAAAGCCAGCCGTCACCCTGCATAAGCCGCGCGCCAGCGCGGCGCAGATCTGCGGGTCCAGGGGCCGCGAAGGCCGGCGCGAAGCGGCCCCTCGCGTCCTGAATGATCGCTTCGCGATCTTCAGGATGACGACGGTCGGGGGCAGCAATCGAGACTGACTGCATCCCCTGCGGCCGCTCTGGCGCGCGCTTTGCGAGAGGCGATCATGGCTGACAGCATTTTCACCGCCGCGTCTTTTCTGCTCGCGATCGCCGGTTTTCTGTGCGGGATCGGGACAGGCTGGCTCCTCTGGCGCCGCGCTGCGGGCACGCCGCCCGCCGCGGCGCCGATCGCGGACCTCGACGCGGTCGAGAGCGAGATCAAGGCCGCGCGCGCCCTCCTCGACGAAGACAGGGCGGCGACCCAGGATTATTCCGAAGCGCTCGCCGATCTCGATGGCGCGATCAAGCGCGCGAATGGCCGGCTGTAGCTTCTTTTCCGGGCGGTCGGGAAGGCCGGCGGCTGAGGCGCCGTCAGGCTTTGGCCTCTTGCCCCGCGGCCGCCTCGTTCGGCGGCCGCGCAATTCGGCCGATGGCGCCAAAGAGCGGAACGAGCCCGATCGTCGCGAGCAGCGCGGCGAGCAGAAACGGGGCGCCCGGCAGATAGAAGGGCGCGCCGTCCTGGGCGAGGATGACGCCGCCGAGATTAAAGGGCGCGCCGGGCTGGATGAAGGCGGCGAAGACCTGCGTCATGAGGAACGGCCCGATGATCATCGAAAGCCCCATGATCGAACCGATGGCGCCCTGGAGCTCGCCTTGCGTATTCGCCGGCAAGGTGCGCGACATGATTCCCTGAAGCGCCGGCTGCGCGAGGCCGGAAAACGCGCCGACGGCGATGATCGGATAGATCATCCAGCCCTCGGGGACGAGGCCGTAGGCGGCGTAGCACAGGATCGCGATGACGACGCCGATAAAGGCCGCCCGGCGCTCGCCGATTTTTGGAATGAGGACCCGCGTCAGCCCGCCTTGCACGACCGCCGCGCTGACGCCGACCGCCATCAGCGAATAGCCGATATCGGCGGGCGACCATTTGAATTTCTCCTCGGCGTAATAGGCCCAGACCGACGGCATCGTCCAATGGGCGAGCTGGAACAAAAAGAGGGACAGCGAAATCGGCAGAATGACCGGATACTGACGGAACTGCAAAAAATTGCCGAGCGCGTTGGCGCGCTTCCACTCGAAACGGCGCCGGTTTTCGGAGGAAAGCGTCTCCGGCAGAAAGAAGAAGCCGAACAGAAGATTGACGAAGCCGAGCGCGGCGACCGCGTAGAAGGGCGCCCGCGGCCCGAATGCGTCGCCGAGGACGCCGCCGAGCCCCGGCCCGATAATGAAGCCGAGGCCGAAGGCCGCGCCCATCAAGCCGAAATTCCCCGCGCGCTTTTCGGGCGGCGAAACGTCGGCGATGAAGGCGTTCGCCGTCGAGAAGGTCGCCGAAAAGGCCCCCGCGAGGAGACGCGCGACGAGCAGAAAGCCGATCGTCGGCGCGAGCGCCATCAAAAGGAAGTCGAGCGAATAGGCGCAAAGCGAGCCGAGAATGACCGGGCGGCGTCCATAGCGGTCGGAGAGCCCGCCAAGGACCGGCATCATGAAGAACTGCATCATCGCATAGACGAGCGAGAGAACGCCGCCCCATTGCGCCGCGTGGGAGAGATCCTCGCCCGTCACGTCCATGATGAGTTGCGGCATCACCGGCATGATGATTCCGAAGCCGATCATATTCATCATGACCGTGACGAAGATGAGCGCGATGGCGCTTGCGCCCGGGGTTTTGATCGGCATCGGCGTTCCGGTTCCTGTCTAAATGTCCGTGTAGGGAGGCGCCGGCGCCTCGATCGGCTTTATATTGAGGGCGGTGATCTGGTTGCGCCGCCGGCGCAAGATACGGAACTGCATGCCGTGGAAGGAGAAGGTCTGCCCGACATTCGGGATCGACTGGGCCTCATGGATGACGAGCCCCGCAATGGTCACGGCCTCCTCGTCCGGCAGGGTCCAGTCCATCGCGCGGTTGAGGTCGCGGATGGTGACGTCGCCGTCGACATTGACCGAGCCGTCGGGCTGCGGCCGGGCGCCTTCGACCGGGCTGTCATGCTCGTCCTCGATCTCGCCGACGATCTCTTCGAGAATGTCTTCAAGCGTGACGAGCCCCATGATCGCGCCATATTCGTCGACGACGAGGGCGAAATGCTCGCGCTTCAGGCGGAAATTGTCGAGTTGCTCCTGCAGCGTCGTCGTCTCCGGCACAAAATAGGGCGCGCGCGCGAGGGCGGCGAGATCGATGTCGCTCGGATCGCCTTCGGCGTCCCAGATTGCGCGCAGAAGATCCTTGGCGTGAAGGACGCCGATGATGTTGTCGGGATCGCCGCGATGCAAGGGATGGCGGGTATGGGTGCTTTTCAGCGCGTCGGTGATGACCTGCCGCGCCGGCTTGTCGAGATCGAGCATGTCGATCGATTTCCGGTGGATCATAATTTCTTCGAGGCGGATCTCGTCGAGATCGAGCGCGCCGCGGATGAGGTCGCGCGCCTCCTTGTCGACGCGGCCCTCGACATGATGGAGGTCGATCGCGCCCCGCAACTCGTCGCTCACGGACAGAACCGCGCTGTCCTTGCTGACATCGAGGCCGAAGAGATGCAGCGCGGCGCGCACGATGAGTTGAACGACGCGGGTCACCGGCGCGAAGACGAGGACGACAAAACGCATGATCGGCGCGACGAACATCGCGAGCGCGTCCGGCCGCGCGATCGCCGCCGTCTTCGGCGCGACCTCCGCAAAGACGACGACAAGCCCCGTCATCACGATCGTCGCCCAGGCGATGCCGGCCTGGCCGAAAAGCTTCAGGAAAATCGTCGTCGCGAGCGCCGAGGCGAGAATGTTGACGAGATTGTTGCCGAGCAGGATCGCGCCGATCAGCCGCTCGCGGTCGCGAATGAGGCGGTTCACCGCGGCCGCGCGCCGGTTCCCGTCGCTTTCAAGCTTGTGCATGCGCGCGCGCGATGTCGCCGTGAGCGCCGTCTCCGAGCCCGAGAACAGCGCCGATAAAGCAAGAAGAATGAGAATGACGCCCGCCGTCAGGACGACAGACGGTCCAAACCCGGTCATGGTCAGCCTCGATTCGCCGCCCGCGCGGCGGATTTTTCGCTCAGGAAGGACAACACCGCGTCCTCAGACGCCTTCGCCGCGATATAGGCCTCGCCAAGCGCTTTCGCGAGGATCAGCGTCATCGCGCCCGCTTTCGCCTTCTTGTCCTGCCGCATCAAATCAAGGAGCCGCGCCGCGCCAATGGCGCGCGCGCCGTCGATATCCTCGATTCCCGCGGGAAGACCCGCGGCGCGAAGGAGCGCCTTGAGGCGGGCCGCGTCTTCGGGGGGGCACGCGCCCCCGCGGACGGAGAAATCGAAGGCGAGGCCCATGCCGGCGGCGACCGCCTCGCCGTGAAGCAGCCTGTCGGAATAGCCATAAGCGGCTTCGAGCGCATGGCCGAAGGTGTGGCCGAGATTGAGGAGCGCGCGCGCGCCCGATTCGCGTTCGTCGGCGGCGACGATCTTGGCCTTCATTTCGCAGGACCGCCTGACCGCCTGCGCGCGCGCGGCCCGGTCGCCGGCGAGAAGCGCGGCCCCGTTCTTTTCAAGCCAGTCGAAAAAGGCGGCGTCGCCAAGCGCGCCATATTTGACGATCTCGGCATAGCCGGCGCGCAGCTCGCGCGCGGGGAGGGAGTCGAGCGTCGTAATGTCGGCGACGACAAGCGAGGGCTGGTGAAAGGCGCCGACGAGATTTTTTCCCTGCGGGACATTGATCGCCGTCTTGCCGCCGATCGCGCTGTCGACCTGGGCGAGGAGAGTCGTCGGGATCTGAACGATGCGGCAGCCCCGCCGAAGAATCGCCGCGGCGAAGCCCGCAATGTCGCCGACGACCCCGCCGCCGAAAGCGAGGATGAGATCGCTCCGCTCGATTTCGAGATCGATAAGGCGCGAGACCAGCTTTTCGAGTTCGGCGAAGTTTTTCGTCGCCTCGCCGGCGGGCAGGATGATCGTCTCGGAAGCGATATGGGCGGCGGAAAGCGCCGCCGCGAGGCGGCGGCCTTGCGCCGCGAAGACATTGGCGTCGGTGACGACGACCGTGCGCGGCCGCGCGAGGAGCGGGGCGAGAAGCGCGCCCGCCTCGTCGAGAACGCGTTCGCCGATGACGACGTCATAGGCGCGCGCGCCGAGCGAAACCGTGATCCGCGCCGCGCTCATCAAGGCGCCTCCGCGTCGCGCCGCGCCGCGATCGCGGCGAGGACCGCCTTGACGGTGCGCGCCGCCGGGCCGGGCTGGCTTTCGACCGTGATGTCGGCCTCGGCATAGAGCGGCGCGCGCGCGGCGAGGAGGCGCGTCAGCGCCTCTCGGGGATCGCCATTATTGAGGAGGGGGCGCGTCTTGCGGCGAGCGACGCGGGGCATCAGCATGTCGATATCGGCCCTGATCCAGATCGAGAGCGCTTTCTCCTTAATGAGACGGCGCGTTTGCGGCGAGAGCACCGCGCCGCCGCCGGTCGCCAAGACATGCGCCGGTTCGCAAAGAAGGCGCGCGATCACCTGGGCCTCCCCTTTTCAGATCGGAAGAGCACA
>JBFXBB010000090.1:0-9891 GCA_050183685.1 Amphiplicatus sp. | reverse complement strand
GCCTCATCCTGAGAAGGCGCGCAAGCGCCGTCACGAAGGATGGGCGGGGGGGGGGTCGCGTGAGATTCGGAGTGAAATATAGTGGCTAAGCACTTGTTCGCCGCCAGATTTCGCTGGCTTTCGGCGCTCCCGCAACTGGTGGTGATTGCGGCCCTCGCCGTGATCGCGATCGGCGCGCTCGCCGTCGATCCGTCCGGCGGCGGGGCCGGCCGAGAGCGATTTTTCGACTATTATCAGCGTTTAAGGCCGGCGCCTTCCGCGAGCGCCTCGCCCTTCCAGTTCATCGCCATCGACCGCGAGAGCATCGACCGCATCGGCCCCTGGCCCTGGCCGCGCACGATCCTCGCCGATCTCGTCCGGAAGGCGGAGGCCGCCGGGGCGAAAGGCGTCGTCATCGCCGAGCCCGTCGACGCGCCGGACCCTCTCTCGCCGAAGACGATTGGCGATTTCTGGCTCGGCGGCGCGCGCGACGAGGGGCTTGCGCGGCAATTGGCGTTGCTTCCGAGCACCGACAAAGCGCTCGCCGACGCGCTTGCGGCGACCAAGGGCGCCGTCGCCATCGCCGAAGCGGCGCCCCTTGCGGCGGGCGCGCCGGCGATGCAGCGCGCCGACGTCAAGGCCGCGCCCTGGCTCGCCGTCAAGGGCGGAACCGATTTCATCGCTCTGCCGAGCGCGGCGACGCGGTTCGACGTCGACCCGGCGCTCGCCGGCGCCGCGCAACTCGCGGTCGCCGCGCTTGAGGCTGACGGCGACGGCGTCGTCCGGCGGACACGGCCGTTCTGGTCGGTCGCCGGCCGACCGACCCCGTCGCTCGCGCTCGAAGCGGCGCGGCTTGCGAGCAGCGCCGGCATCGCGCTCGATTTCGACGACGCCTCGGTCACCGCGGTCGGCAAGGCGCCGACGGGATTTACTCTCGGGACAAGGCGGCTTCCCTTCAGCGCCGACGGCGCCCTGCGGCTCTATCTGCCGCGCCAGATCACGATGAAGGCGACGCCCGCCTGGCGCATCCTCGACAAGGGCGTGTCGAACAGCCAGCTCGCCGGCGCCGTCGTCGTCATCGGCCTCGACGCGGCGAACGGCCGGGTCGTCGAAACGGCGCGCGGCCCCCTCGCCGCCGCCGAAGCGCATATTCTCGCGGCGCGCCAAATGCTGTCCGGCGCCGCGCTCCTTCGCCCGGCCTGGGCGGGCTATGTCGAGGCGATCGCGGTGATGCTGCTCGGGGCGGCGGCGATCATGTGGTCGCAAAAGCTCGATTTCTGGAAGGCGATCGGCGTCGCGGCGCTGTGCTCGCTCGGCGTCCTGACGCTGTCGATCGGCGCTTTCGCATTCGGCGATCTCCTGATCGATCCCGTTCCCGCCTCGCTCGCGCTTTTCTTGGGCGCCTTTTCGGTCGCTGGCGGGCGCTCGCTTGGCGTCGTCCTGCGCGACGAAGGGGTCAGGGGCTCCTTCCAGGGCTCGCTGCCTGAGCCGACCATGAAGAAGCTGCGCGAGGAAGGCGCGACGGAAATTCTCGACGGGGTCTTCCGTCCGCTGACGGTGCTCTCCTGCGAGCTGCGCCTCGCCGAGGAGGACATGCAAAAGCTCGCCGGCGCGCCGGACGACGTCACGAAGGTGATCGCCTCGGCCTGCCTCGACTTGAGAAAATCGATCATCGACACCGGCGGCGCCGCCGACCAGGCCGAGGGCGGCAAGCTTTACGCCTATTTCAACGCGCCCCTCGAAAACGCCAATCATGTCGAAGCGGCCTGCTCAAGCGCGCTTCGCCTCATCGAAAGCATGGACAAGACGAACGCCGAGCTTGAAGCGAGCCCGAGAATGCGCGGCGCGCAGCTCCATCTCGCGATCGGCGTCGCCAGCGGCGACTGCTTTGTCGGGCCAATGGGCCACGGCCGCCATAATCGCTATTCGGCGATCGGCCCCGCCGTCGACATGGCGAATTTCCTGCGGCGCCAGGCCGAATATTACGGCCCGGCGATCATCTGCGACGAGACGGTCTACCGGAAGACGCATCACCATTTCGCCTTTCTCGAACTCGACCGGGTGCGGACGAACCGCTCGGACAAGCCGATTAATATCTTCGCGCTGGTCGGCAATCCCTTCATCAAGTCCTCGAAGGGCTATCGCCTGCTCGATGAGACGCATCGGCAATTCCTCGCCGCCTATCGCGCCGGCGACTGGGCGGCGGCGCGCACGCTCCTCCATAAGGCGAAGGAATCGCCCGGCGCGAAGATCGCTTTATTCGACATCTATGAAGAGCGCCTGCGCAAGATGATCGAGGAAGGCCCTCCCGCCAATTGGGACGGCGCGCATAGCGTCATCTTGTAAGGGACACTCGACGCTGAATTCGTCCGATACGGGGCGCCCGAACGACATGGAAAGGGTCATGCTCAACGGGGCTTAAAGCGGCCCGGCAAGACCGCGCCGTTCGGGCCGCGCGTAAGTCTCCGTCCGGTCGTGGGCGACGCGGTCCGCGAGCCGGTCGGCGGCTTCGCCGAGCGCCTCGATTGCGGCGTTGAACTCGGCCTTGAGCGCGTGCGCGTCCGCGACCGGGGCCGCGGTCTCGTCGCGCACGAGCTTCAGCGTTGCGAGATAAATATCGCGCGCTTCGCGCAAATCGCCGATCGCCGCCTCGACGGCGCCGACATCGGCCATCACCGGACGCACCGCCTCAACCGCCGCATGGGCCGCGTTGGCGAGCCTGTCGGCGGCGAGAAGCTGATCTTCGGCGTCGGCGAGAATCGCCCGTTCGCGGCCAGGCCCCGCCTCAAGCGAGGCGAGATAGGCGGCGGCGGCCTCGTTTTTGCTGACGCCCCCGTCGCCGCCGCCGAGCCCGACAAGGCGCGCGCTCCACGACGCCTCGCGGACCGCCGGCCACTTGACGGCCGAAACCTCCGCGGCCGCGCTGATCAGCGCCGCGCGTTCGATCGCCGCCGATCGCTCCGTTGTTCCGTTGTCTGAAAAAATGACCGTCGAACAGCCAGCCAGCGGCCCGCCCAGCGCAATCCCAACCAATCCCGCGCTCGCCGCGCGCAAACGCCTGAAATCACGCACCCGCGCCCTACTCCCGCCCAATGATAGGCCTCCCGGCGGTCTGCGTAGCGGCCGCCCGAAGGCCAACGCCCTTGATCGGAGCCCCAACCCCTGTTTAACGACTAGCATAGGCAAAGACAGGGCGCCAGCAAGGAATGTTAGAACGTCTCACTTTGTATCCGCCGATCGAGCCTTACGAGACCGGATTTCTGAAAGTCTCGGACCTCCACGAGATCTATTTCGAGCTCTCCGGCAATCCGGCGGGCAAGCCTGTCATCGTCTGCCACGGCGGGCCTGGGGGCGGCTCGACGCCTTCGATGCGGCGCTATTTCGACCCCTCGCGCTATCGCATCATCGTCTTCGACCAGCGCGGCTGCGGCCGCTCGACGCCGGCAGCCGAGCTTCGTGAGAACACGACCTGGGATCTCGTCGACGATATGGAGAAGCTGCGCGCGCGCCTCGACGTCGAGCGTTGGCTCGTCTTTGGCGGTTCGTGGGGCTCAACGCTCGCGCTCGCTTATGCGCAGACCCATCCGTCCCGCGTCAGCGCCCTCGTCCTGCGCGGCGTCTTCACGCTGCGCCGCGAGGAGCTCGTCTGGTTCTATCAGGAAGGCGCGAACTGGTTTTATCCCGACGCCTTCGAGGATTATGTCCGGCCCATACCGGAAGAAGAGCGCGGCGACATGATCGCCGCCTATTATCGGCGCCTTGCCGGCGATGACGCCGAGGAACGCCTCAAAGCCGCCAAAGCGTGGAGCGTATGGGAAGGCGGCACGGTGTCGCTTCTTCCGTCAGCGGAGCGTATCGCCAGTTTTTCGAGCGAGGCGTTCGCCGTCGCCTTCGCCCGCATCGAATGCCATTATTTCGTCAATCGCGGCTTTTTCGAACGGGACGATCAACTGATCGCGAATATCGGCCTTATACGCCATATTCCCGCCGTCATCGTCCAGGGGCGCTATGATGTCGTCACGCCGATGCGCACGGCGTGGGATCTCCACCGCGCCTGGCCGGAAGCGGAGTTGCAGATCATCCAGGACGCCGGCCACGCGGCGAGCGAGCCCGGTATTATCGATGCGCTCGTCCGGGCGACAAACAGATTTTCGATTTAGCAAGCCGCGCGCGAAGCGGAGGCGTCCCGTCCTGCTTCACCGCTTCAACAATGGGGCGACGATCGTCGAATAGACGATGACCGCCGCGATCGCGGTCGGGCAGACATAGCGGATG
The DNA here is from genome assembly GCA_050183685.1 of Amphiplicatus sp. GTDB lineage: Bacteria > Pseudomonadota > Alphaproteobacteria > Caulobacterales > Parvularculaceae > Amphiplicatus. The sequence goes on along the minus strand of JBFXBB010000090.1, from coordinate 5,637 downwards.
AGAAACCGCCAACGCCGATACCACGCCTCCGACTTGAAGCCGAGCGCCTCGCGCGAGGCGGCGGCCGAAACGATCCAGCCGGCGAAGATCGCCGTCACGAAGCCGGCGACCGGCAGCATGATGTCGGTGAGCGCGCTCAGAAAGTCGAGCAGCGCCATGCCCCTGAAGAGGGGAATGGCGTCGGCCGGCCGCCAGGTGTTGAAAAACGTCGCATGCTCGCCATTCGGCCCGACCGGGACCTGCGAAAGCGCATTGGCGATTCCGATCGCAAAGGCGACGACGCCGATGACGATCGCCGACGTCACCCGGTGATCGCCCTTGCTCTGCTCGTCGAACCAGGCGGTCGTGGCTTCGAGAAGCGCGATCGAGGAGGTGATCGCGGCGAATAAGGCGAGCAGAAAAAACACGAAGCCGAAAAGCGCGCCGGCCGGCATCAGGCTGAAGGTCAAAGGCAGGGTTTGGAACATCAAGGTCGGCCCTGCGGTCGGGTCGAGGCCGACATGAAAGACGATCGGAAAGATCGCCACGCCGGCGAGAATGCCGACGCCCGTATCCGACAGGCCGATGAAGCACGAGGCGCGCGGAATATCCTGCTCTTTCGACATATAAGCGCCATAGGTCATCATCAGCGCCGAGCCGAGGCCGATCGAGAAAAAAGCCTGGCCGAGCGCGGCCGAAATCACCGAACCGTCCGAAAGCCCGTGCAGAATGCCGCGCAGGACGCGCCCGTCCTCGCTCGTCCGATCTTCCAGACGCAAACCCAGGATAAAGTCGAGCCCATGCGCGGCGTCGCCCGTCGCGAGGGCGAAAATGACGAGCAGGAGGAGCATCCCGAAAAAAGCCGGCATCAACACGGTGACGGCGACCTCGATTCCGCCTTTTATCCCGCGCGCGACAATGAGGACCGTCATCGCCAAGAACAGGCCGTGATAGAAAATCATGCGGCCGGGATCGGCGAGCAGCGCGCCGAGCTTTGCGGCGACCGCCTCTTGCGGCAGGCCGGCGAAGGCGGCCGCGCCAAGCCCGGCGAGCCCGTTCGAGCCGACCGCGCCGACAAGATCGCGCGCGAACATGACGATATAGGCGATGACCCAGCCGGCGATCACCGAATAAAAGGTCAGGATGATGAAGGCGCCGGTCATGCCGAGCCAGGATTGGATCGACCAGGCCGGCGAGCGCCCTTCGGCCCGGGCCAGATTGACGACGCTGCCGACCGCGGAGCCGCGCCCGCGCCGCCCGATGAACAGCTCGGCCGCCAGCACGGGCAGGCCGATTAGGACAACGCAAGCGACATAAAAGATGACAAAAGCCCCGCCCCCGTTTTCGCCCGCGACATAAGGAAAACGCCAGAGATTGCCGAGTCCGACCGCCGAGCCGATGGCGGCGAGGAGAAAAACCGCCTTCGACGACCATTGCTTGGCGTTTTCCGCGCCGGCCTGTCCCGCCATTTGTTTCCTCCCGGAAAGCGCTTGTCGGCCGTGAATAGCCCCTCGGTCCGACGCTTAGACAAATCTTTACCTGTCTTTGCAATTCTCGAACAAGGCGGTTGGACGGCTTTTCGAGCCATCCGCCACAGAACGAGCAGGTCCTTATGGGCGGCGATCATAACGAGCATGAAGTCGGAGCGGACTCCAACGTCACGCCGCTCCTCGATCACGAACAGATCGACGGCCTCGTTACGGCGGCCGGGGTCGACGGCGCGCGGGAAATCCTCGATACGTTCTGGCGATCCTGCGACGGTCTCATCGCCGAACTTCGCGAGCAGCTCGGCAAGGGCGATCTCGACGATGCGAGCCGCACGGCCCACGCGTTGAAGGGCTCCTCGCTCAATGTCGGAGCGATGCGTCTTTCTCTCGCCGCGCGGGGAATCGAGGACGCCTGTCGCGCGCAGGACCCGGCAATGGCGAAACGGCGCCTTTCAAACATCGAAATGCACTACGCCGAAACGGCCGCCGCCTTCGACGCCCATCTCGCCGCTTAAAGCGCCTATAGCATCGGGCGATAAATCTGGATCGGCGTTCTCGCGGCCCATCCTTCGTGACGCGCCCCTCGCGGGGCGCTCCTCAGGATGAGGCCCGTGCTTTGTCGCCGCAGGCAGGGCCTCATCCTGAGGAGCGGGCCGAAGGCCCGCGTCACGAAGGATGGGCCGCGCGTTCTGATTCAAGACAACCGCCCGATGCTCTAAAGCGACGGGCGATAATCGGCGTCGCTCAATCCGCCCCACCCTCCGTCATCCCCGCTTTCGCAGGGGTGACGGAGAATTTGGCGACGCCGATGAATTGCTCGCTTCTCTTAAAATGAAATCCGGCTCGAAAGGCCGTCCTGTTCGCGACTCAAATGCGCGCTCATGACGAGGCCGAAACCCGCCATGATCGTCATCATGACGGTGCCGCCATAGGAGACCAGCGGCAACGGCACGCCGACGACCGGCGCTAGGCCCATCACCATCCCCGTATTGATGACGACATAAAGCGAAAAAGCGACGACGACGCCCATCGCCGCGAGCCGCGCGAAATGCGTCTTGGCCCGAAGCGCGATCGAAACGCCCGTCAATATCACCATGAAATAGAGAAGAAGCAGCATCATCGCGCCGACAAAGCCGAACTCTTCTCCGAAAATGGTGAAGATGAAGTCGGTCTGCATCTCCGGCAGGAATTTGAGCTGGCTTTGCGTGCCCATCATATAGCCCTTGCCGTCGAGCCCGCCCGAGCCGAGGCCGATCTTCGACTGCAAGAGGTGATAGCCCTGGCCCAGCGGATCGCGGTCGGGATTGAGAAAGGTGAGAATGCGCTCGACCTGATAGGGCTTCAGGAACTCGAATCGATAGGCCGCATAGCCGGCGCCGACGGCGCCGACGACGCCAAGAAAACCGATGCGCCAGGAGAGCCCCGCGAGAAACACAATGGCGACGCCGGTCATGGCGAGCATCATCGCCGTGCCGAGATCGGGCTGAATGAAGACAAGGCCGACCGGCGCGCCGATCATCAGGGCGGGCGGAATGAGATAAAGGATATGCGAGACCTGCTCGGCGCGGAGCCCCTGATAATATCGCGCGAGCGCAAGGATAAGACCGATCTTCATCAGTTCCGATGGCTGGAACTGCATGCCGCCGAATTCGATCCAGCGCTGCGCGCCCATATTCACCGCGCCGATGACCGGCACCAAAGCGAGCGCGCCGAGCGCGACAAAATAGACAGGGTAGGACAGCGCCATCCAATAGCGCATGGGGATGAAACCGAGGCCGATCATCATGGCGAGGCAGATGACGAAACGCACCGCATGTTTGAGCGCCCACGGCTCCCAAGAGCCTTCGGCGACGGAATAAAGCGTCAGAACGCCCGCAAGCGCAATCAGCGACAGCATGAAGATGAGCGGCCAATGGAGCTTCGCCAGACGCTCGCGAAGACCCTTGCGGCGGCCGGGCAGAAGGATCGCCGCCATCGTCAGCCCTCCCGCGCCGCGCCGCCTGCGCGCGCGAGGCTGCGGGGATCATAAGTCGGGAGCGCGGCCGGATTCTTCTTCATCACGGCGCGCATGATTTCACGCGCCTTCGGTCCCGCCATGCGCGCCCCGCCAATGCCGTGCTCGACGACGACCGAGCATGCATAACGCGGAGATTGCACAGGCGCGAAGCAGACGAAGAGCGCATGGTCGCGCTTCGCCCAGGGAAGATCTTCGGGCTTGGTCAGACCGCGCGCGCGCTCCTCGGCCGAGATATGATAGACTTGGCTCGTGCCGGTCTTTCCGGCGAGACGCCATTCGGGATTTTCAAGCCGCGATTGATAGGCCGTGCCGCCGGGCTCGTTCGTCACGGCGTCCATGCCGGCGCGGGCGACGGTGAAGTAATCCGGATTGATGTCGATCGGCGGCGCGCTCGCGACCGGCAGCTCTTTATCTCCCCAGACGCGGACGATGCGCGGGCGCACTTCGCGCCCCGTCGCGACCCGCGCCGCCATCACCGCAAGTTGCAGCGGCGTCGATGTCACATAGCCCTGGCCGATAACGACGGAGAGCGTTTCGCCCCGGAACCAGGTTTGATTTTCAGGCGAGCCCGCAAAATAGGCGCGTTTCCAATCGCGGTCGGGAATGACGCCCTTTTTCTGGCCGGGAACGCCGAGCTCGAAAGTCTGGCCGAGGCCGAGCTTCCTTGCGACATCGGCGATGATGTCGATGTCGAGTTCCTTCGCCAGGGTGTAGAAATAGACGTCGCAGGAATGCTTCAGGGCGTTGCGCATGTCGAGCGCGCCGTGGCCCTGGCGCCGCCAGCAATGGAAATAGCGGTTCACATACCACATCTTGCCGGGACAGCTCGCGCGGAAGCTCGGCTTGACGCCCGAGACCTGCGCGGCGATGGCGCTGATCATCTTGAAGGTCGAGCCCGGCGGATAGGTCGCCGAGAGGGGCTTGTTCAAAAGCGGCTTATAAGGACTTTCATTCAATTCGCGCCAGAGCGTCGGGTTGATCCCGATATTAAAGGCGTTCGGATCGAAAGCCGGCGTCGAAGCGAGAACCAGAATATCGCCGGTGACGACGTCGAGAACGACCGCCGCCGCGCTCTCGCCCTTCAACTCGTTCATCGCCGCGACCTGGAGATCGGCGTCGATCGTCAAGGCGAGCGTCGAGCCCTGGAGCGGCGGCAGCGCCCGGTCCGCCACCTCCTCGATGACGCGGCCATAGGCGTTGACCTTGACGTCCATCGCGCCGGCCTTGCCGCGCAGATCCTTGTCATAGGTTTTTTCAAGCCCTTCCCGGCCGACCTTGAAGCCGGGCTGGCGAAGAACGATCTCCTCGTCCTTGTTCTCCGGCGCGGCGAGGTCGGCCTCCGTGACGGCGCCGACATAGCCGACGACGAAGGCGGCCGCGTCCGCATAAGGATAGTCGCGCGTCTCGCCGACATCGGGAAGCGCGCCCGGCAGATAGGGCAGCTCGTAATTGATTTTCGAGAAGGCGTCCCAGGAAAGATTGTTTTCGATCTCGATCGGCGCATAGGCGCCGCGGCGACGCATCTGGCGAACGAGGCGCTGGCGTTTTTCATCGGAGATCGGAATGATCTTTGCGATCTCGTCGAGGGCGGTATCGACGTCGCCGGCCTGTTCGGGAAGAAAGAGCAGGCGGAAATTCTTGCGATTGGAGGCGAGCGCCTTGCCGAAGCGATCGACAATCTCGCCGCGAAGCGGCGGCAGGATGCGCGTATTGAACTGATTGTCGAGCGCGAGATCGACATATTTCTGATGATCGACGACCTGGAGCTGATAGAGACGGCCCGCGATCACCGCGAGAACGAGGCTGAGGCCGCCGGAAAAAAGCAAAGCCCGGCGCGACAGCACCTCCTGACGTTCGGGATCGCTCGCCTTCAAGCTCACCATGTCAGGCCTCCACGACGACGCGGCGATGGAGATGGGAAAAGCCCGCGGCGACGACGGGATAAAGCGCGATCGTCGCGAGCATCTGCTTTACGAGGCCCCAAAGAGGCAGGAGCGCGCCGGCCATCAAACTCATCACGAGCCAGAGTATAAGCCCCGCCCCCGCCGCCGCAAAGGCGAAGCCGATCCAAACGACCTTTTGTTCACGGCCGGTGAAATAAGCGCGCTGCGACAAGACGAAATATTGCGTCGAAAGGTAAACGGCCGGCCACAG
>JBFXBB010000089.1:0-9917 GCA_050183685.1 Amphiplicatus sp. | reverse complement strand
ACGACGCTCTTCCGATCTGGCAAAATATGCAAAACTCTTTGCGGCTCACGCGGCGGAGGCATTCAACGTCATCGGCAAGCCGGCCGACGCGGGCGCCTATCTGTCGGCGGTCCTGACCGGAAAGCAGATTGACGCCTTCCGCTTTACAAATACTGCCGTTGAGAGCGTAGGCTCCGAGGGCGGGTTCCGAGTTCCCGAGCCGCTCATCGCCGCGATTTGGGATGACGCCATCGCATCGGGAAATTTCCTTTCGCGCGCGACGACCTATCCAATGACGGCGCCGACGGCGACAATCTCGACGCCGGACTGGGAGATGCGGACGTCTGGCGTTATCGGCGGTCTGCTCGGCGTCTGGCTCAGCGAGGCTCAAGAGGGCTCAGAAGACAAGACGCTATTCCGAAACGTCACCTTGCACACGCACAAGGTCGCAATCTTTTCTCAGATTTCGAGCGAGCTTGCCGAGGACGCCATCAATGTCGAGTCGGACATTCAAACGAATATGCAGAAATCGACGGGCTACACCGTTGACCATGCGTGCCTCTATGGCACGGGCGTCAAGCAGCCTTTGGGCGTTTTCAATTCGCCGGCGCTAATCACCGTCGCGGCGGAAGGCTCTCAGACCGCCGACACGCTGACAGCGCTTAATATCGCGAAGATGGTCGCGCGCATGGACCCGGCTTCGATTACGAAAGCCGAATGGTTTGTCTCGCCGACGCTCTTACCTGAACTCTTCCGATTGAACTTCCAGGGGCGCACTGACGCCGGCGCAGCCGTCGCTGACACCGTCGTCTCAGCGCAGCCGCTTTTCCAGAGCATGGGCGATGGCCGCTACTCACTCTTTGGGCGTCCGCTCCACCTGGTCGAGCTCATGGCGACCAAAGGCGACCTCGGCGACATCCTCTTTGCCGATTGGAGTCGCTACGCCGTCGGCATTCGTCGCGGCGCGAGGATCGAGCGCAACGTCGCGCCCGGTTGGACGAAGGACGCGATCGATTATCGCATCACTATGCGCGTCGCCGGCCTTCCAATGAACTCCAAGCCGATCACGCCGCAGAATGGCGACACCTTCTCGCCCTTCGTCACCTTGGCTGCGCGCTGATGAATCCGCGGTCCGGCTTCGCTCCTTTCCTCCGGGCCCGTAACTCCGGCGAGGCGGCAACTTTGGGCGCCGCCTCGCCGGCCTTCGCCATTGAACTTTATGGCGACATTGGCATGGGCGACATTTACGCCCGCGACGTTTCGCGCGCGCTCAAGGCCGCAAAGGATGCGTCGGAGATTGACCTGCGCATCAACAGCGCAGGCGGCGACGTGTTCGAGGGCGTCGCCATCTATGAAGCGCTACAGCGCTTTCCTGGCCGCGTGACGGCGCATGTCGACGGCCTCGCAGCCTCCGCCGCTTCATTCATCGCGATGGCCGCCGACGAGATCAGAATCGCGCCGGCCGGCTTTATCATGATCCACCCCGCGCAAGGGCTCGGCATCGGTCCCGCCGAGACGATGCGCCAAATGGCGGACACGCTCGACAAGATCACGGCGCGCATCGCCCAAGCCTACAGCGCCCGCACGGGAGTCACGGAAGACAAAGCGCTCGCGCTCATGGCCGCCGAAACCTGGTTTGACGCCGAGGAGGCGGTTGCGGCCGGCTTCGCCGATCGGCTCTCTGAGGCGCCCAAGCGTCGAATCGCAGCGCGCTATGACCCGAGCCTGCATCAGTTCCGAAACATGCCGGACGCTGTGCGCAAGCTCATCGCCGGCGCGCAGGAGTCGAGAGCAAAGGACCGCGCCGCTTCACGCGACGCCTACCTCACGCGCGCGCGCATCCGCGTCAATGCGAGGTCCCGGCTGTGAAAAGCGTCTGGGAAGCCTTGGCCAAGATGCCGCCTGAAGAACGCGCCAAATTTACCGGCGACAGTAAGGGCGCGGTGTCATCTCGGAGAGCCAATTACTCCCTGCGCGATGACCGGCGCGCCGATGCCGAAGAACTGAAACGATTTCGAACCATGGTCAGCCAGCGCTGGCGCACAGGCCAAGACGATGGGTAGGGGGGGTATCAAAACATCCATGTGGGGCGGCCTCGACCGGCGGGGGGGGCCACTTTTTTTCACATCTGCAATTTAAATAATTGGGAACCCCTAAGGGGTATAGGCGATGAGGCGCCTTGAAAAACAGCGGCTTTCGGACGCCAAACGGCGAGCGACGAAGCCTTGGCGTTCCTGGTACGGCACGGCGAGATGGAAGCGACTGCGCGCCCACGTCATCGCGGCCGAACCCATCTGCCGCATGTGCAAGGTCGAGCGCTCGTCAGTTTGCGATCACATTCACCTGCACAATGGCGACCCTCTGAAATTTTGGTCCGGGCCTTTCCAGGCGATCTGCACCCGCTGCCATAGCAGTCTAAAGCAGCGCATGGAGGCGCTTGGCCGCCCGCGTCACAAGACGCGCGTCATTGGCCCCGACGGCTGGCCTGTAGAGCAAGCCAAGCCCGCCGGTTGGGTTGACCGCGATGATTTGTATTGGCCGAAGGATCTGAAGCCCTCGCGCCCGCGACTCGTCATCGTGGCCGGCGCCCCTGCGAGCGGGAAATCAACCTACGTCGCCGAGCGCGTGCAGCGGGGCGACCTCATCATCAACAGCGACCTTGAGGCGCAGCGGCTCGGCGTTCCCGCCTTCTCCGAGAACTGGGGCGATCGCGTGCGGATGCTGAAGGCGAGGAACGACCGCCTGCGCGAGCTGGCGACATCAAACGCGGAGCGCGCGTGGTTTATGGCCCTGCTCGGCCGCCCTGAGGACCGTGCGCATTTCGCGGGCCTTCTGAAGCCTGCCGAGATTGTCGTCATTTTCACGCCTGCCGAGGAGTGCGCCCGCCGGATTCGCGCGACGCGACCCAACGCCGCCGAGGCGATGTTCCAAGCCGTGCAGCGCTGGCACGTCAACTACTGCCCAAGACCCGGCGAGACAACGCTCAAGGGTTGGGGGAGGTAAAATGTTCTCCGGGGTAAGGGCTCGACCGCCGATCGGGGCCACGTTTTCTGAGTTTAGCCCTCAATAAAGGTTTTCAAGCGGCAAATTTGCATCTTTCCCGCGCCCTGTCGGCGAGGTGCTTGTCGATGCCGGAGTCGGAGAGGGTGGGTTTTTGTTCGGGTAGGTCGCAATCGGACCCGCCCATAAAGCGGCCGGCTTAGCCATCAACCCCGCGTCTCTCTGCGCGGCCATCATCTCGCTGAGACGGCGCTCGGCTGGATAGCCGTCACTCGGAGTATATAAGATCTACATCAGCAGGATACTTTATGGCCACGAACTTCTGGAACGCAGCGATAGGCGGCTTAGTTGCGGCCACTGCACGGACATGCATAGAAAATGAACCATCCAAGGCATTCCATTTCTCGCGCCACGTTTGACCGAAGCTGCCCGGTTGCAGTCTTAAGAAGGGCAGACTTCGGTGTAACAACCAAGAAAGCTCTGTCATGCGATTCAGGTAAATTGCGATGTTTTCGTATTCTTCACTTGGTTGAGGAGACAAAGGAGGGAATTTGCCCGACTGTTTAATTGTTCCTAATGCTAGGTAAAACGACAAACGAGCAGAATGAATTTCATCATGAAACCGATCAGTTATCTTCTGCAGCCCATCGGATACGTCAGATGGAAGCTCCGATTTGTTTCCAACCATTCTCGCGATGGCATAGCGACGCTCGCTCTCAATAGATTTTTGAACTGCGTCTGAATTCTCCGCGTCCGACAAGATTTTGTCATAGCCGAGCACTTTCGGCACAGTTGTGTACCGACGCACAATTGCACCAATTATGAGGAGCTGCTCTCTGGCGCTCCGCAGGAGCCCGAATGCTTTTAGAGGATAACCGCAATCGGTAGTTCGGGCGACCGCCCGAAATGTCTCAAAAACGGTACGGTACAAAAATACGGTCGGTATGTAGTTTGGGGGAATGGTGCTAAGCGAAGCGGAAAACTCTGCTTCCATGAATGCGTGCGATTCGAGAAAAAACTCGTGAAAGCATTCCAATAGTATTTGAAACCCCGCGAACGTTTGAGAGATCGAGGCGCCAAAGGCGTCCTCGCGTTTTACAAGGGGCAGCAAACGATCCCACGTGAGAATCCCCGTCTGCGGATTACGGAACGAATCCTTCAGCAGTTTCTCTTGCTCTTTCCAATCTTCTCTGGCCATTGCGGCGCAGCTTATCGCGGTACGGGCGGTTAGCAAGAAGGGCCCCGAAGGGCCCTTCCCGAGATTTCACTTCGAAGTGAAAATCAAACCGCCCGCAGGATCGGCTTTCCTTGCGCTCGCAGGCGCTTTCGCTTGACGTCATCGACATGCGAGCCCGTCTCCATCGCTTCGGCGAGATCCGTCAAAAACTCGCGCGCCTCCGCGACTTGGGCGGGACTGTAATCCCTATTGCGCGCCTCGACGGTTTCCGCCTGTTCGCGGAGAACTTTCCCCCACAGCGCCCTAAGAGCGTCACGATCAATGTCCGACATTATCGCCTCCCTTTTTTGGCGCGATTCACGAGTCGGAAAATGTCGCGCTTGATATGCGCAACCCAAACGGTTTCCCGGGCGTCCTCATGGCCGCCGTCGTCTAGGCTTTCAGCCGCGAGGACGTCGAGCTTCTTGGCGACATATTCGGGAATCCATGCCTCGCTCGCCATGAGCTTTTCAATGATAGCGTCCAGGCGCGCGTAGTGCGCCTTGTCATTATCGGGGGTGTCAACATAGTCGAGCCGATAAGGCGCGCCCTTCTCGGCCTGATACTCAGCAAGCCAACGCTCAAAGCGATCCGGGTCCGAAGGCGGGATGCGCGGCGACGGCGGCCCGGCGCGCTCTGTCATTTCAGAGGGGTTCATTTCGCGCCTCCATCTGAAGACGTTGCTGGGATGGTGTCCTGTTGGGCAGGTGAGCTCTTTTGGCAGGGTCCGTCAGTTGCGCGTGCGCGCTTCAGCTCATTCCGATGTTCTTTTTCCAGCCGCCGAAATGCCTTTCGCTGCTCGGCCGTCAGTGTTTCCATGAATTCGGCCCGCGGGTTTTCTTTCTCAAACGACCGCCGTCGGCGAAGCATCAAAAACAGGGCGCCAAAGATCAGCGCGACGCTGACAATCAGGACGATTGCGCCCTCGACCGTTTCAATCTTCGAGATTTCGGATAGCTGGGCGGCGGCGATGAGGCCGGTCCAGACGGCGGGTGTGATCCAGCCTGTGGTATTCGTCTCTATAGCCATGATGGAAGGTCCTTTCCGTTGTGATGAGGCTCGCCCCCGTGCCGTGAACACGGGAGCGGGCCGACTCTTCAAGGAAAGCGAATTTAGGTTCCCCGGCTGGTTCCCAAAAACGGCCTCATGAACGCATCCCGAGGACGCTTCAAAAAATACAAGTGTTTTCAGGCCTTTATGGTGGGCGGTGACGGGTTCGAACCGCCGACCTACTGGGTGTAAACCAGCCGCTCTTCCAACTGAGCTAACCGCCCGCAACGCATTTGCGGCGTCCGCGAACTCGTATCGCGCACGACCCGCGCCCGCAAGCATGAGCGGCCGCCGACAAAAGAACCCGCCGCGCCGCAAGGACGAAGCGGGTCATTAAAGACGGCCCAGAGAAAAGGCGGAGATCAGACCTCTAATTCAGAGCGTCTTTCAGGCCTTTGCCGGCCGAGAATTTCGGCTGGATCGACGCGGGGATGTTGATCGTCTCGCCCGTGCGCGGATTGCGGCCCTCGCGCGCCTTGCGCTTGGCCGCCGAGAAAGTGCCGAAGCCGACGAGGCGCACATCATCGCCTTTCCGGAGGGCGTCCGTAATCGCGTCGAACACCGCGTCGACAGCTCGCGTCGCCTCGGCCTTGTTCATGCCGGCCATGTCGGCCACGCGATCGATGAATTCGTTCTTGTTCATTCCTCCACCCTTTCTGCTGATTGTCGGGAGATGGCGGCCAGGGAAACGCCGATTATCGCCCGCACCGCTGGACCGGGCAAAGGAAAAGCCACGCATTTTCGGGGTTTTATTTCAACAAACCCTATTAACAGGTTGATTTGATTGTGTTTTTATTTTTTATTTCGATGTCGTAACGAGCGCCATATTTCGTACTCATGCTCGATGCAGCGCTCGATCAATTCGCGCCAGACGGGTTCGGCGATTCGTTTTGAGAGGCCGTTCTCCGCCGCCGTCGCAAGCACTTTGGCGACGACATCCTCAATCCGCCATTCGAGGCGCACATCCGTCTCGCGTTCTTTAATGCGGGCTGCGGCCTCGATATAAGCCTGCCGCTCGGCCATCAGCGCGACGAGACGCCGGTCGAGCCTGTCGATCTCGCGGCGTACAGCGGCCATATCCTGACAGGCGCGCGGCGCGGTCGCGGCGCAATCATCCGTATGCTGATCGCCTGCTCGCCTTTCGAGACCCATTCCCTGCACCCTCTTCAAGCCCCTCGGGCCGGCTTTCGACGGGAGGCGACATCCATCGCACGAGGCGGCGACCCAGCGCCAGCCCGGCCGCCGCGGCCATCTCGCCGCAGCCTCGCTCCGTCCCAAAAAGGCGCAAAAAATGCGCTTGAAAAGGCGCAAAAAATGCGCTATATGACACTTTAATGACAGTTTTGTCGCATTACTGAAACAAAACACGGGGCGGCGAAAGGAGTTCGCTATGGCGCGGTTTTCCGACGCTCCGTCCGGACCAAAGGAGGCCTGGACTATGAAGGCGATCGCCTTCTACTTCCTCATGGCGCTTGTCGCGATCGGCGTCGGGGTTCCCGCCGCAATCGCGACCATGCTTGGCGTGAATTAGAGCTGAGCGAACAAGCGGGCGCCGGTCTTCCGAGATGACCGGCCGGCCACGAACTATCTGCGGCGCCGGGCGATGTTTCTTATCGCCCGGCGCCGCGGTTCCTTAAGCGTGTTTCGGGGACCGGCAAAGCAAGACGAAGAAAGGCGGGCGCCCCCGTGAGAGCGCCCGCTTTGTCTATGTGAGGAGCCGTCAGTGGGTGACGACGGCTTCGGTTCCGTCCGGCTCGCTCGCCGGCACAACCGCTTGCGGCTCGCTCCATTCGATCGGCGTCAAGGGCCGGGTCAAAGCGTGCGTCAGCACCTCGTCGACCGTCTTGACCGGGATGATCTTGAGGCCGGATTTCACATTGTCCGGGATCTCGGCAAGATCCTTTTCGTTCTCATCCGGAATGAGCACCGTCTTGATGCCCGCCCGGAGCGCGGCGAGGAGCTTTTCCTTAAGCCCGCCGATCGCGAGGACCCGGCCGCGCAAGGATATCTCGCCGGTCATGGCGATGTCCTTGTGCACCTCGACGCCGGTCAGCACCGAGACGATCGCGGTCGCCATCGCGACGCCGGCGGACGGCCCGTCCTTCGGCGTCGCGCCTTCGGGAACGTGGATATGGATATCCGTCTTCTCGAAGATGGGCGGCTCGATGCCGAAGGCCGTCGCGCGGCTTCGCACATAGGACGAGGCCGCCGAGACCGACTCCTTCATGACCTCCTTCAGATTGCCCGTTGGCGTCATGCGGCCCTTGCCGGGCATCTTCACCGCTTCGATGGTCAAGATGTCGCCGCCGACCGACGTCCAGGCGAGGCCCGTCACGACGCCGACGCGATCCTCGCCTTCGATTTCGCCATAGCGGTATTTCGGCACGCCCGCGAAGTCCTTGACGTTCTCGGCCGTGACCTTGATCGCCTTGGCGCCGGCTTCGATCTCGCGCACGGCTTTCCTGGCGAGGCGCGCAATCTCGCGTTCGAGATTCCTGACGCCCGCCTCGCGCGTATAGCGGCGAATGAGCTCGTTCAGCCCGTCATCGGAAATCGACCATTCCTCCTCCGACAGGCCATGATCGGCGCGCTGTTTCGGCAGGAGATGGCGCTTGGCGATCTCGCGCTTTTCGTCCTCGGTGTAGCCCGGAATGCGGATGATCTCCATCCGGTCGAGCAAGGGCTGGGGCATGTTGAGGCTGTTCGCCGTCGTGATGAACATGACGTCGGACAAGTCGTAATCGACCTCAAGATAGTGATCGTTGAAGGTCGAGTTCTGCTCGGGATCGAGCACTTCAAGCAAGGCCGACGACGGATCGCCGCGGAAGTCCTGGCCCATCTTGTCAACCTCGTCGAGGAGAAACAAGGGATTGGACTTCTTGGCCTTCTTCATCGACTGGATGATCTTGCCGGGCATCGAGCCGATATAGGTGCGCCGATGGCCGCGGATCTCGGCTTCGTCGCGCACGCCGCCGAGGCTGACGCGCACGAATTCGCGGCCCGTCGCATTCGCGATCGACTTTCCGAGCGAGGTCTTGCCGACGCCCGGAGGGCCGACAAGGCACAGGATCGGCCCCTTCATTTTGCCCATGCGCTTTTGCACGGCGAGATATTCAAGGATGCGCTCCTTGACTTTCTCAAGACCGTAATGGTCCGCATCGAGAACGTCTTCCGCTTTCTTGATGTCGGTCTTGATCTTCGAGCGGTTCTGCCACGGGATTGACAAGAGCCAGTCGAGATAGTTCCGCACGACGGTCGACTCCGCCGACATCGGCGACATCTGCCGCAGCTTTTTAAGCTCGGCCTCGGCTTTCGCCTTGGCTTCCTTCGACAGCTTCGTCTTGTTGATCTTGTCCTCGATCTCGGCGAGCTCGTCGCGGCCCTCATCCGACTCGCCGAGCTCCTTCTGGATCGCCTTCATCTGCTCGTTGAGATAATATTCGCGCTGCGTCTTCTCCATCTGCCGCTTGACGCGGTTCCGGATTTTCTTCTCGACTTGGAGGACGCTCATCTCGCCTTCCATGAGCGCGTAGACTTTTTCGAGCCGTTCAGAGACGCTCGCGATCTCCAAAAGCTCCTGTTTCTCGGCGATCTTGATATTCAAATGCGAGGCGACCGTGTCGGCGAGCTGCGCCGGATCGTCGATCTGATGCACCGAGACGATGACCTCGGGCGGCACCCGCTTGTTCAGCTTCACATAGGATTCAAACTGCGAGACGACGGAGCGCGAGAGCGCTTCGACCTCCTGGGCGTCAAGCTCAGGCTCGTCGGCCGTGTCGGCCTCCGCCTCGAAATAGGCGTCGGTCTTCGTATAGCGCACGACCCGCGCGCGCTCCTCGCCCTCGACGAGCACTTTCACGGTCCCGTCGGGCAGCTTCAAAAGCTGTAGGACGGAGGCGATGACGCCGGTCTCATAAATGTCTTCCGGGTCGGGATCGTTGTCGCTCGCGTCTTTTTGCGCGACGAGCAGGATCTTCTTGTCGTTCTCCATCACATTTTCGAGGGCGCGCACGGATTTCTCGCGCCCGACGAAAAGTGGAACCACCATAGAGGGAAACACGACAATGTCGCGCAAAGGCAGGACCGGGTAGATCGCTCGGGGCATTCACTTCTCCTCAACGCTATGGGCCCTTTTCGAGGCGCCCCGCCCTTCGGCGTTCTAGAGCGCCCTTCGTAAAGGGCCTCTTTCGCCGAGAGACTACTAGGGCGTCCGTCCCAAATTCAACGCCGGGCCGGGAGGCTTCAGTGGGCCCCGAGTCGGGACCTGCTGCCCAGCTTGGCGGCGGACGCCGGAAAAATAATGTGGCGCCGACGGCGCGAGATTCAAGACGGGCTGTTTTGGGGGGCGGCGCGCCTCAATCCAATGGCTCCGAGCAAGCGGCGGGCCCTCACCCAAAATCGCTCCCGCGATTTTGACCTCTCCCGAAGGGAGAGGGGGAAGGCCCTCTCTCGCGGCGAGCGCGGCGCTCACCTCTCCCTTTGGGAGAGGTCGTAATTTGCAAGGCAAATTCACGGGTGAGGGCCCGCCGCTCGCGCCGGCGCCAATTACGCGCTCGCGTCGGCCTCGATCGCTTCCTTGCGCCGCTCTTCATATATGTAGAGCGGTTTCGCCCGGCCTTCGACGACCTCGGGGTTGACGACGACCTCGAAGACGCCGTCAAGCGTCGGCAGC
>JBFXBB010000088.1:0-9983 GCA_050183685.1 Amphiplicatus sp. | reverse complement strand
CGACGCCGAAAATAATCAGGACGACGAGCGCCGTCATGACGACGCGCGTATTGGCGAAGGCCGCGTCGATGAGGCGTGTCATGCGCCGGCCTCCTCGGCGGCGACGGCGACCTTTTGGCCGCGCTTGACGAAATCCTGGCCGCGGATGATGAGCCGGACATCGCCATGCAGCCCCGCGACATAAACGCCGTCCGCGGCCTCGCCGAGAAGGCGCACCGGCGCGAAATCGACGATGTCGTCCGCGCCGACGAGCCGGACGCCGATGCGGCCCTCATCGTCGAGCGTCAGGGCCGAGCGCGGCGCGAGATGGGCCTCGCCGCGCCCCGCGAAGACGGTGAAGTCGGCGGTCATGCCGTCGCGGATTGCGCCGTCCTCGTTCGGCGTTTCGAGCTGCACCTCGAAGGTGCGCGTCGCCTCGTCCGCGGCCTTGGCGACGAAACGGACGACGCCCTCGACCGTTTCGCCTGAGGCGAGCCGCGCCGTTCCCTTGTCGCCTTGCGAAATCTTCACGACGTCGCGTTCGGAAACCGCGCCGACGATGAGAAAGGGCGTCTGCTGAATAACGACGCCGCAGGGGTCGCCGATTTTGAGATAATCGCCGGTCTCGGCGAGACGTTCGTCGAAAATGCCGGCCCAGGGCGCGGCGATCACGGTTTTCTCGACGGCGACCTCGGCCTGTTCGAGATTGGCCTTGGCGAGGTCGCGCGCGGCTTTGGCCGCCGCGACGGCGGTCTCGGAACGAAAGCCCTCTTTCGCCAACGCCGCCGCCGCCGAATAGTCGAGCTTGGCCTTGGCGAAAGCGGCGCGCGCTTCGTCGAGCGCGGCGCGGCGCGCGTCGATCTTCAGCCGGCAGAGCGGCGCGCCGGCCTCGACCTTGACGCCCGGCTCGGCGGGGGTCGCCTCGACGACGCCCGCCGTTTCGGCGCGCGCGACGATTTTCCGCAAGGCCTCGGCGCGGCCCCGAATTCGAACCTCGTCGCGCCATTCGACCGGCCCGATCTCGCGCGCGACGACGGCGAAGAGTTCCGATTCCGGCGCCGCCGGCTTGTCGGGCTTGGCGCCCGCAAAGAGCGCGCGCGCGCCGAAATAGAGGACGAAGGCCGCAAGAATGACGAGCGCGGTCTTGACGGAGTTCGAGAGCCTCATCGGTCGCATCCTGCCAAAAGAACATAGCCGGACGCGCCTCGTTCTCCGGTCAGGAGGAGGGCGCGCGAACAGCGGCGCTAAACTAGTCAGTTTACCCTAGGCTTCAATCGCTAATCGAAACTGAAGCGGCGAAACGCTTCAATTTCGCGAGAGAACGCGCAACCACGGGGCGAGTCGGGACCTACTTATCCCCGTCCCCCCAAGGGCGCCGTAGGCTGAGCGGGAAGTCAAGGAGTTTCCGCCCCTCATGAGCGTTAGGCATGCAATCGTTGATCTCTATTGGAGCCCTGCTCCCATCCTTCGTGACGCGGCCCTTTGGGCCGCTCCTCAGGATGAGGCTTTCCGTTGTTGCAACACTAAGGGCCTCATCCTGAGGAGCGCCGAAGGCGCGTTGCGAAGGATGGGCCGCGGGGGCGCTGGGCGAGAGATGTCGCCCGCCCCCTCAGTAATAATAGGGTCTAGCCCCGAGCACGTCTGGGGCCTTGTTGAGGACCGTGCCGACGACCTTCGTCTTGGCGAGAAGACGGCGGGCCTCTTTCAGGTCTGCGACTTTCGTGTCGCCGCTCGCGGCGATCAAGAGGACGCAGTCGACCTTCGGCAGGAAGGCGATCGCGTCGTCGCAGCCGAGCAGGGGCGAGATGTCGAAAACGACAAAGCGCGCGCCGAATTCATTCAGGCAGCCGGATATGAGCTCGTCGGCGCGGGGCGACGTCAGATGTTCGGCGCCCCGCCGCGAGACGCGCTCATTGCCGAGAAGCAGCATTTCGGGAAGGTCGGGGCGCATGACGACGTCCCGCAAGGGCTTTGCGCCTTCGAAGAAGTCGAGAAGCGAGGGAATCGCGGAAAGGCCGAGATAGCGCGCGATGCTCGGCCGGTGGAAATCGAGATCGACCAGCGCGACGCGGTTTCCGGCCTTCGACCCGATCGCGATCGAGAGATTGATCGCGGTCACCGTCTTGCCGGCGCCGGAATTGGGCGAGACGACCGCGACCGTCCGCCAGCCCTCGGCCTCCATGCGTTGCAGCAGCCGCGTTCTGAGGACGCGATAGGAGTTGAGCACCGGGTCCTGTTCGTTCGAGATGATGCGGCGGCGCGCAAAGCCGTCGAAATCGCAATGAAACTCCGGGAAGGAAGAAATGTCGGGCGGCGCGCCGTCGCGCTCAAAGCGCGCGCGCGTCTCGATGACGGGGTTGGGGGAGCCGCCGGCCGACGTCGTCGCGGGCGGGCGTTCTCCGGTCTTCTTGCGCGCGCCGCGGGCGCGCAGGACGGCTTCCCTGATATGATCCATGACCGCGAGATCCTATGCTGCGTCGGCGATGGGCGCGTCGGCGTTCCCGCCGCGCGGCCCGAGGCGAAGCGGTCCTTTCAAGAGCCGCTTGTCGTCGCCGAATTGAGGAATGACGGCGATCGGATCGCCTTCGATGAGCTTTTCGAGATGGGCGCGGCCCCTCAGCGTCGCCGACAGAAACTCCGCGCCGAGCGCGATGGCGCCGCCGACGCCGAGCGAGACGATAAGCGCAAGGACGATAAGCTTTGCCCGTTCGGGGCTCGACGGAAGCTCGGGCTTCAGGGCCGGTTCGAGCACCGAGAATTTCTCCGCCTTCTGATTGTCTTCGAGATTCTCGGCGAGCTGGGCTTCCTGCTGCTTGGCGAGCACGTCCTGATATTCCTTGAAGACGTTCTCGTAATTGCGCGTCAGGGCCTGAAGGCCGCGCTCGACTTCGGGCGTCTTGGCGATGCGTTGCTGCAAGTCGGCGATCGCCGCTTCGGTCTCCTTGCGCTGGCTGACGAGAAGCGCGCGCCGGCTATTGGCGACCGAGATGCGGCCTTTGAGTTGCGCGCTCATGAGGTCGCCCCCGCCCGCCGTCTCGCGCGCGATGCGGTCGGAGAGGGCGGCTTGCGCCTTTTCGACGGCGGCCTGTTTCTCGGCGAGGGCCGGGTCGCCGGCTTCGAGCGCGCGCCGCGCGGCCTGGAGATCGGCCTCGGCCTTGGCGAGCGCCGATTGCATGGTCTGGATTTCCTTGCTCGGCCGCATTTCGCGTTCGAGCGCGGCGATCTGATCCTTGACCGCTTGAACGCTCGGATGGGCGTCATGATAGACCGAGCGGAGCCGGACGAGCTCGGATTTCAGATCCTGGAGCTGTTTCCCCGGTCCGTCCTCGGGCCCTGCGCCGGCGAAATAGCTCGTCAATTGTGTTTCCAGAAAGCGGACCTCTTCGTCGAGCGCGGCGATCGAGGCGTCCTGCGCGGCGAGATCGCGATTGAGGCGCTCAAGCGTCGCGAGATGCATGTTGAGATGCTCGGGAAGCGCCTCGGAATTGGCCGACTTGTAGTCGGCGATGCGCTGCTCCATCGCGGCGACATCGGCGGCGATGCGCTGGGATTCCTGCTTGAAGAACTCCGTCGTGTTCGAGGCGCCGGCGGTCCTGGCGCGGACGTCCTCGGTGAGGAAAGCCGACATGAATTCATTGGCGACCTGGAAGGCCTTCTCCGCCGACCGGTCGGTATAGGACACGTTGAAGGCGATCGTGTTGTCGCGGTTGTTGAATGTGCGGCCATCCGTCGTGATCAGCGAGACCTTGAGCCGCGCGCGCATCCTGTCGACGCGCTCGCTTTCGGAAAGCCCCGCCTCTTTCGGGAAAAGCGCATATTTGTCGGCGATTTCGAGAAGGCGGGGCCTTGTCATCACGCGCTGCTTGATCGTCTGGATCCGTTCTTGCGCATAGGCGTTGATGGTCGAACGGACGAGATCGGCGGGGATCTGCGCCGATTCGACAAGGATCGTGCCCTGGGCGGTGTATTTCGCCGGCAGAAGCATGATCGCGAGAACCCCGAGCGGGGCGAGAATGACGACGGGCAGGATGAAATGCGCGAGCCGCCGCTTCAAAATGATGAGGGCGTCTTCAAGAGAAAAATCGTCACCCATGATCCCTCGTCATTCCTTCGCCGCGCGCGCCGCCGGGCTTGTCGCGCCGGCCTGCTTCGCCTGCAAGTTGCGCGCCGAAAGCGCTTCATAGCACGCCGGCGCGCGAGTCCGGCCTGTTTTCCCGAGCCTTATAGCAGATCGCGAATTGTGATTAACACCGCGCTGATATGACAAAGATTCCTGAAAAGGCCGCCCCAAAATCAGACAAGGCGCGCGGCGCATCGATGCTCCCCCTTGCGGTCGTCATCGTTAACTATCGCACGCCCGCGCTCGCCCTGCGCGCCGCGCGCTCGGCGCTTGACGAACTCGCCGCGATCGGCGGACGGCTCGTCCTTGTCGACAATCGATCGGGCGACAATTCGGCGGCGATTTTCGCCGGGTTCAAGGAAAGCGATCCGAGAGGCGGGCTGGTCGACATTGTGCTTTCGGAACGCAATGGCGGCTTTGCGGCCGGAAACAATCTCGGTTTCAAAACGGTCGCGGCGGCGCATTACCTTCTCCTTAACAGCGACGCGGCCGCCGAGCCCGGCGCGCTGACGGCGATGCTCAAGGCCGCCGAGGCGCCGCGAACCGGCCTCGTGACGCCTTGCATCCTCGGGCCCGACGGCGCGCCGCATTCCTCGCGTTTTCGCCGCCACACGCCGCTCAGCGAATTTGTCGACGGGGCCGAGACCGGCCCCGTCACGCGGCTTTTTCCTCATGCGGACATCCCCATTCGGCCTGACGACTGGACGACGCGCCCGGACTGGGTGAGTTTCGCGGCCGTGCTCGTCACGGCGGAGGCGATCGGGGCCGCCGGCCCGATGGACGAGGCTTATTTCCTTTATTTCGAGGATTGCGACTATTGCCGGCGCATCGGCCGCGCCGGCTATGCGATCCGTTTCGCGCCGGAGGCGCGCTTCCGGCACGATGAAGGCGGCTCGACCGGGCTGAAGGACAAGGAGCGCCGCGGGGCGCGGCTTCCGGCCTATTACTATCGCGCGCGCAATCGTTATTTCCGTCGTCATTTCGGTCCTTTGGGGCCGGTCGCGGCCAATCTCGCCTGGCTCGGGGGCCGGCTCCTTGCGCGTCTGCGCGGGCTTGTCGGCCGGCCGGCCCCGATCTCGCCCCGCCGCGCGGGCGATCTTTGGAACGGTTGGCGGGGCTGATGCGTTCCTTCGGCGCTTGGTCGGGGCGGCTTTTCCCTGAAAGGGCGATTCTGGCGCGGGGTTTGCTCTCCCGAGACGGGAGTTCGTTGCGGCCCTATGGTGAACGATTTATTACCCCCTCTGGTGATGCGATGACCGCCGACGCCGGCAAAACGCAGGCTGAGACGATCTCCCTCGCGGAAGCGGGCCTCCTTGCGGAAAGGGGGCGCCCGGCGATGGGGGCGGTCGCGCCGCTGCCGCGCGACGATTTCGACCGCGATGTCTGGTGCGTGCTCGGCTTGCCGATCGACGCCGCCGATGTCGGCCGGGCGGTCGAAGCGATCGAGGCCTCGGCGCGCGACCGGCGCCGGCTTTCCTTCGTCACGCCGAATATCAACTGGCTCGTCCGGGGACTGAAAAACGAGACGGCGCGCCGCGAAATCCTGAACGCCGATCTCTCCCTCGCCGACGGCGCGCCGCTCGCCGCAATCGCCCGTCTTCTCGGGGTCCCGATCAGGCGGCGCGCCGCCGGCGCCGATATTCTCGAAGCGCTGCGCGCGCGCCGCGCCGCCGACCGCCCGCTGCGCGTTTTCTTTTTCGGCGGTCGCGAGGGCTCGGCGGCGGGCGCGGCCGCCGCCCTCGACCGCGCTCGCGGCGGGCTCGTCGCGGCGGGGGCCATGAATCCCGGCTATGGCGATGTCGAAACGATGAGCGCGCCCGAGATCATTGAGGCGATCAACCGGACGGCGCCCGATTTCGTGATCGTCGCGCTCGGCGCGGCGAAGGGCCAGGCCTGGATCGACCGCAACAAGGAACGCCTGATCGCGCCGGCGACCGCCCATCTCGGCGCGGCGGTCGATTTCACGGCCGGCGCGAAGGCGCGCGCGCCCCGTTGGATGCAGCGCTCGGGACTCGAATGGCTCTGGCGCATCAAGGAGGAGCCCGCGCTTTTGTCGCGCTATCTCGCCGACGGCGCGGCGCTTGCCGGGATTATGGCGACGCGCCTCGCCCCGCAGCTTTTCACCGCCCGTTTCCCTCGCGCGCAAAAAGCCGGGACCGCAAGCTTTAGCCGATCGGCCGACGCCGAGCGCGTCGCGCTGTCGGGCGATTTCGCCGCTGGCGGGCTCGGCGAGGCGCGCCGGGCCTTTCGCGAGGCGGCGGCGGGCGAAGGCGACATTATTCTCGATTTATCGGCGGCCGGACGCGTCGACCGGGCCTTTCTTGGTCTCGTCCTCATGCTCGAAAAGCATGTTCGCGCGCGCGGGGCCGCCTTGCGGGTCGCGGGGGAGGGCCCCGCCCTTCGGGCGCTGTTCAAGGCGAACGCAATGAACTATCCAGCGGCGGCGGCCGAAGCGGGCGGCGCGCCTCCTATCGTCGAGGACGGCGGGGCCCGGCGCGCGATCGGCCAAGGATGAGGCGAAGATGACGAAATCGGCGAATGCGATGCGGGCCGCGATGGCGGCGCTTCTCCTGACGGCGGCGGCCTGCGCCTCGCCCGAGCAGCGCGTGGCGAACTATACGAAAAGCGGAACCGACTATCTTGACAAAGACGATCTCGGCCGCGCCAACGTACAGTTCCAGAACGCGCTGAAGATCAATGAGGAATATCTGCCGGCTCTTGAGGGCCTCGCCGAGATCGCCGAGAAGCGCCAGGATTTCCAGGGCATGTTCGGCATCCTGCAGCGCATTGTCCGGCTCGATCCTCAAAACGCCGACGCGCATGTGAAGATGGGCAAGCTGCTGCTCATCAGCAGCGACGAAAGCGGCGCGCTCGAAGCCGCCGACAAGGCGCTCTCGATCGATCCCGAAAGCGCCGACGCGCTCGCGCTGAAGGCGGCGGTGCGGTTGAAGCTCGACGACGCGGCGGGCGCGGTCGATCTCGCGCGCCAGGCGCTCGCCGTCGATCCGGCGAATGTCGAGGCGGTCGCCGTCGTCGCGGCCGAACGCTCGAAGGCCGGCGATCATAAGGCCGCGCTCGCCGAAATCGACGCGCTGCTCGAAAAAAAGCCCGAAACCGCGGTCTTGCAGCTTTTGAGGATCGAGCTTTTGACCAAGCTCGGCCGCGAGGACGAGGTTCTCGCCGCGCATCAGAATCTGATCGAACTCTTTCCCGATACGACCGCCTACCGCCAGCTCTATGCGGGCTATCTCATCCGCAAGGGCGAGACGCAAAAGGCGCGCAAGGAGCTTGAGGAAATCGTCCGCCTGTCGCCCGGCGAGGTCGCCCCGATCCTCGACGTCGTTCGGCTCGATTATCGCGAGGGCGGCGCCGAGGCGGCGAAAAACACCTTCGCGCGCTATGTCGAGGCCCAATCCGGCAATGTCGATTTGCAATTCTCTTTCGCCGCTTTCCTGCGCCAGGAAGGCGATATGGCCGGCGCGGAGGCGATCTATAACGGGCTCGCCGCGCGCAAGGGCGACATGGCGACGACGCTCCGCGCCCGGAATGAAATCGCCGCGATCCGCCTCGTCGAAGGCAAGACCGACGAGGCGCAGGCGATCGTCGATCAAATCCTCAAGGCCGACGTCCAGCATACGGGCGCGCTTCTGACGCGGGCCGGGCTCAAGATCGAGGCGGGCGACCATGACGGCGCCGTCGCCGACCTTCGCGCCGTCCTCGCCGACAAGCCGGATTCGCTGCAAGCGAAAATGCTGATGGCCTCGGCTTTTGAGAAGAAGGGCGATATCCCCTATGCGACGCGCGAGCTTGCCGAAGCGATCAACGAGTCGGGCAAAGCTTCGGGACCGTCTAACGCCTTCGCGAAATTCCTGATACGGAATGGGGATTCGACGCGGGCCGAGACCGTGCTGCTCGAATCGCTCGCGGCCCATCCGGGCAATCTCGACAATTTGAAGCTTCTCGCCTCGCTGCGGTTGATGCGCCAGGACTGGCGCGGCGCCGAGGAGACGGCGCATCTTATCGAAGCGGTCGCCGCCGAGGAGCCGGTCGTCAATAATATTCTGGGTGCGGCCTATTCGGGGCTCGGCGACTTTGCCGGCGCGATCGAGGCGCTGTCGGAGGAAAACGCGCGCGCGCCCCTCGCGACGCGTCCCCTCGCCATGCTCGTCAGCGCCTATGTCAAGGAAGGCCGCGCCGAGGAAGCGGAGAAATTGCTCCGCTCGATGATCGCGTCCGACGGGGCGAATTACGATGCGCGCCTGCTTCTCGCGCAGGTCCTGTTCGCCGCCGAAAAATCTGATGACGCCGAAGCGGCGCTGAAAGCCGCGATCGCCGCCGATCCGAAGCGCGCCGAAGCGCGCGAGGCGCTCTATCGCGCCTATCAGCTCGCGGGAC
The DNA here is from genome assembly GCA_050183685.1 of Amphiplicatus sp. Taxonomy (GTDB): domain Bacteria; phylum Pseudomonadota; class Alphaproteobacteria; order Caulobacterales; family Parvularculaceae; genus Amphiplicatus. The sequence goes on along the minus strand of JBFXBB010000088.1, from coordinate 1,489 downwards.
GCGGCGAGAAGGCCCTCGGCGTCATCGAGGACGGTCTCGCTTTGACGCCGGAGAATGACGGCCTGCATATGCTGCGTGCAGATTATCTCCTTTCCAAGGGAGACAAGGCGGGCGCGCTCGCCATTTACGAGGACGTCCTGACGCGCCGGCCGGGCGATCTTCTCGCCTCGAACAATTATGCGAGCCTGATGAACGAGCTCAAAACCGACCCCCAATCCCGCGAAAAGGCGTTGCAGGCGGCCGAGGCGCTTCAGGGACAGGAAAATCCCTTCTTCCTCGATACGCTCGGCTGGGCGCGCTTTCAGGCGGGCGATGTCGCCGGCGCGGTCAAGGCCCTCGAAGCCGCGCATAAAGCGGCGCCGACCCATGTCGAAATCGCCTATCATCTCGGCGCCGCCTATCTCGCCGCGGGCGAGACGGAAAAAGGCCGCGCGGCGCTTGGCGTCGTCCTCGGCGCCGGCGAGACGCCTTTTCTCGCGCCCGCGCGCGATTTGTTGGCGCAGAATTAGGGCGCGAGGCGGACGGGAGCGGCCATGTACGAAGATTTCTTCGGACTGACGGAAAAGCCGTTCTCGATCCAGCCCGACCCGTCTTTTCTTTATTGGGGCCGCAGCCACCGGCTCGCTTATGCGATGCTCGAATATGGCGTCCTCAATCACGCCGGGATTTCGATCGTCACGGGCGAGGTCGGCTGCGGCAAGACGACCCTCATTCACCGCCTGCTCGATCAGCTTTCGCAGACGCACGCCATCGCGCTCCTTTCCAATATCCAGTCGGGGCGCGGCGAGCTTCTGAGCTGGGTGCTGATGGGGTTCAACCAGCCTTTCGCCGGCAAGACGCATGTCGAACTCTTCGCCGAGCTGCAAAATTATTTCATCGGCGAATACGCCAAGGGCCGCCGCGTCGTCCTCATCATCGACGAGGCGCAAAATCTTTCCGTCGACATGCTGGAGGAATTGCGGCTCCTGTCGAACATCAACGCCGGCAAGGACCAGCTTCTCCAGCTTATCCTCGTTGGCCAGCCGCAATTGAAGGACATCCTCAATCGCCCGGACATGCTGCAACTCGCCCAGCGCGTCGGCGCGGATTTCCATTTGACGCCGCTCTCGCCCGAGGAAGTCGACGCCTATATCGACGCGCGTCTTCGCATCGCCGGCGCGAAACGGCGGCTCTTCACCGAGCGCGCCGTCGCACTCGTCGCCGAACAGTCGGGCGGCGTGCCGAGGGTCATCAATATCATCGCAGACACCGCGCTCGTTTACGCTTTCTCCGAACAGCTTGAGACGGTTGACGTCCAGACGGTCGCCAGCGTCATCCGAGACAAGCTCGATTACGGGGTTTTCGGCCTCGCCTCGCCCGCCGAGGCGCCGGCGCCGAAACCGGGCCCCGCGCTCGCGCCGCGCGCCGAGGGCGCGCCAAAGCCCATGCCTGCGCCGGCGCGCCGGTTCGATCCCGTTCCCTCGTCGCGCCGCGCGCCGCAGGCCGCCGC
>JBFXBB010000087.1:0-10024 GCA_050183685.1 Amphiplicatus sp. | reverse complement strand
TGCCCGCCCGCGCTTATTGGAAAGGATTTTTGCGCCTTTCGCTGGTTTCGATCGGAGTCGAGCTTTTTTCGGCCGTCGCCTCGACCTCCTCGCTCGCCATGCATCAGATCGACCGCAAGAGCGGCAAGCGCATCCGCTATCAGAAAGTCGCGCCGGGCGTCGGCCCGGTCGAGGCCGACGACATCATCAAAGGCTTCGAAGTCGCCAAGGACAAATATGTGACTTTCGAGCCCGAGGAACTCGATGAAATCAAGCTTGAATCAAAATCGACGATCGACCTCGTTCAGTTCGTCGAGCACTGCGAAATCGATCCTCGTTATTTCGACAAGCCCTATTACGCGCTTCCCGCCGAAAACGAAGTCGCTGCGGAGGGCTTCGCCGTTATTCGCGACGCGCTGAGAAAGGCAAAAAAAGTCGGACTCGGTCAGATGGCCTCGCGCGGGCGCGACTATGTCGTCGCGGTCAAACCCTGCGGCGAAGGCCTTCTTCTCGAAACATTGCGCTACGCGAGCGAGATCCGAGAGAGCGACCGCATCTTTGATGAAATTCCGGACGTGAAGATTGACAAGGAGATGCTCGCTCTTGCCGCAGAGCTGATCGAACGCAAGACAGCGCCTTTCGAGCCGGAAGCTTTCAAATCGCAATATCGCCAAGCGCTCCAAGAACTCGTCGAGGAGAAGCGCAAAACCGGACATGTCTCGAAGGCGAGCGAGGAGGATATTCCGCCCCGGGGCGGCAATGTGATCGATTTGATGGAGGCGCTTAAGAAGAGCGTCGCCCGCGACAAGAAAGCGGCGCCCAAACGCAAGGCTGCAACGAAAAAGACGCGCACGAGGAAGAAGACCTCGAAGCGCGCCGCGGTATAGGCCGCGATGGCGCGCGCGGACGCGCTAAAAGCATATCAGGAGAGACGCGATTTCAATGCGTCGCCGGAACCCCGGGGCAAGGTCAAGACGACCGGCGGCGACCTTTATATCATCCAGAAACATGACGCGACGCGGCTTCACTTCGACTTCCGGCTGGAGCTCGACGGGGTCTTGAAAAGCTGGGCGGTTACGAAGGGGCCGAGCCTCGATCCGAGCGTCAAGCGTCTCGCCGTCAGGACCGAGGATCATCCGGTCGCCTATGGCGGTTTTGAAGGCGTCATTCCCGAAGGCTACGGCGCGGGGACGGTCATTCTCTGGGATCGCGGCCGCTGGACGCCGAAAGGCGATCCGCGCGAGGGCCTAAAAAAGGGCGCGCTCAAATTCACGCTCGACGGCGAGCGTCTCAAAGGCGGCTTCGCGCTCATCCGCATGAAAGCGAAAAAACAGGAAAAGCGCGAGAACTGGCTTCTCGTCAAAGAGCGCGACGACAAGGCCGATCCGAAAACGGACCCTACCAAGAAGTGGACGACCAGCGTCAAATCCGGCCGCGACCTCATCGCGACAGAGAAGACCGGCAAGGCCTATATTCGCGGCAAAACCTACAAACCCGGCGCGAAAGACAAGAAAACGGCGAGCGAAGGCGGGAGGGCCGCGCCGAAATTCGTTCCTCCGCAACTCGCAACGCTTCGCAACGCGCCGCCCGAGGGCGAGGGCTGGCTGCATGAAATCAAATTCGACGGCTATCGCATCGAGGCGATCATTGATCGCGGCAAGATTCGTCTCATCACCCGCAATGAGAAGAACTGGACCCATCGCTATCGCCCGATCGCCGAGGCGTTGCAGGCCTTTCCGGCAGAGAACGCAGTTGTCGACGGCGAACTTGTCGCCATCGACGCGAAGGGCCATAGCAATTTCGGCGCGCTTCAGAAGGCCGATGAAGGCCGCGCGCAATTGCGCTACTATGCCTTCGACCTTCTTCACCTCGATGGCAAAAGCCTGCGCCGCCTGCCCTTGAAGGAGCGCAAAGCCCGGCTGAAACCTCTGATCGAGGCGCTCGCCGAGCCGATCTTCTTCTCCGGTCATGTCGAGGGAGACGGGACCCGCGTCATTCGCAAAGCTTGCGCGATGCATCTCGAAGGCCTCGTTTCAAAACGGGCGAACGCTTCCTATGTCTCGGGCAGGACGAAAAGCTGGATCAAATCGAAATGCATCCGGACAGACGAATTCGTTATCGCCGGCTATCGAAAGTCCGACAAGCGCGGGCGCCCTTTCTCGTCGCTCCTCCTCGGCGAATATGCGGGCGGAGATCTTGTTTATCGAGGGCGCGTCGGCGCGGGGTTCGGCCAGGAGACGATGAAACGTCTCGCGGCGCGCATGAAGCCTCTTCTGCGCAAGACAAGCGCCTTCGCCTCGACGCCGCCCGAAGCGCGCCGCGGCGCCGTCTGGCTCGATCCATCGCTTGTCGCGCAAATCGCCTATGCTGAGAGGACGGCGGAGGGGCGTCTGCGTCACCCGAGTTTCCAAGGATTGCGCGAAGACAAGTCCTCCAAGGAGGTCGACGCCATGACATCCCGTTCCAAGGACGAGCCGGCAAGCGTCGGCGGCGTTCGCATCACGCATCCGGACAAGGTCATGTATCCGGAACAGGGCGCGACCAAGCGCGCCGTCGCACAATATTATTTCGACCAGGCGGCTCGCATTCTGCCTTATTTGAAAGGCAGACCCTTAAGCCTTGTTCGTTGTCCGGACGGACGGGAGGGGCAATGTTTTTTTCAAAAGCATCATAAGGGCTCAATGCCGGACGCGCTTGGCGCGGTCGCCATCAAGAGCAAGGAGGGCAAGGATGAGCCCTATCTCGTCATCGACGACGCGAGGGGGCTCGTCGCCGCCGTGCAGATCGGCACCCTTGAATTGCACCTTTGGGGCGCAAGAAAGGACCGTATCGATCGACCGGAGCGGATCGTTTTCGATCTCGACCCGGATGAGAGCCTTGCTTTCGAAGACGTCAAAAGCGCCGCTTTCGAGGTGCGCGATACGCTCGATGCGGCGGGCCTTCAGAGTTTCCCGCTTCTCACCGGCGGCAAGGGCGTGCATGTGATCGCGCCCATCGAGCGCCGGCGCGAATGGGACGACATAAAGACCTTCTGCCGGGGCGTCGCGCGCGCCCTCGAACGGGCCGCGCCCGAACGCTATGTCGCTGCCGCGTCAAAGGCGAAGCGCAAAGACCGCATCTTCGTCGACTGGCTGAGGAACGAGCGCGGCGCCACCGCCATCGCGCCCTATTCGACTCGCGCAAGACCGAAAGGGCCGATCGCCACGCCCGTATCGTGGCGTGAGTTGAAGACGATTGACAGCGCGGCGCGTTTCTGCCTCCCCAATATCGCCAAACGCCTCAGTCGGCTGAAATCGGACCCTTGGGAGGGCTATTTTGAGACGCGTCAGTCAATCGGAGAGAAAGCGCTGAAGATGGTTTCAAGCGCCTAGCGCGGCGAGCACTTCATCTCGATCGGCGCGCTCACGGCCCATCCTTCGTGACGGCGCTTGCGCGCCTCCTCAGGATGAGGCCCATGCTTGTTGCAATAGTGCGCCGCCTCATCCTGAGGAGCGCCGAAGGCGCGTCACGAAGGACTGAGGAGCGCCGAAGGCGCGTCACGAAGGACTGAGGAGCGCCGAAGGCGCGTTGCGAAGGACTGAGGAGCGCCGAAGGCGCGTTGCGAAGGATGGGCCGCGGGGCTCTGACTCGGATTAATCGCCGTACGATCTAATCGTCCCGATGCACCTTCTCCTGACGCTCATGGCGCTCTTGCGCTTCGAGCGACAAGGTGGCGATGGGGCGCGCTTCGAGGCGGCGCAGGCCGATCGGCTCGCCCGTTTCCTCGCAATAACCATAGTCGCCCGTTTCGAGGCGGCGCAGAGCGGCGTCTATTTTGGCGATGAGCTTGCGCTGCCGGTCGCGGGTGCGCAGTTCGAGCGCCTTTTCCGTTTCACTGGAGGCGCGGTCAGTCAGATCCGGCAGATTGTGATTGTCCTCCTGCAACTGATCGAGGGTGCCTTTGCTTTCCTTCAAAATGTCGTTCTTCCACTCGATCAGTTTGCGCCTGAAATATTCCCTTTGCCGGTCATTCATGAAAGGTTCGTCTTCGGTCGGACGATATTCCTCGATATCGATGGCGGACATCACGTCGCTCCCTAAACCACACGCCCCTTCTGGCCGACGCTGCGCCTCTAGCCGGGCGCGAGCGCGCGGCCTGTATAGCGGCGCCGTCCAGCCCGCTCAAGCAAACTTTGCGCCGGTTGGCCGGCCTCAGCCCGTCGCAATTTTGTAATGAAATCAGATTCTCGCGGGACGCGCTTAGCGGCCGCGCTTTGCAAGCTCCACCCGGGCGCGAAGCGCGATCTCGTCATAAAGCGCACCGAGCGCGGCGTCGCCCGCGGGGGCGAGGCGCGCCGACGCCGCCAAGCAGAGCGCATTGAGATCCTCGGCGCCAATCTCGCCGTCAAGCAGCCCCATGCGAAGACGATCGAGCAGATCAAGCACGCGTTGCGCCGCAGCAAAAGCCCGGGCGCGGTTTTGCTCGCCGCCGGCCGCGTCGCTTTGCAGCGCAATGAGCGCGCCGAGCGTCTCGGCGGGCGCGGCGGCCGGCGCCGAGACGCGCGCGCCCGCCGAGGACGCCTCCTCGATTCGAAAATCGCCGCCGGCCTTGGCCGCCCGGCGCGGCGACGATGCGCCGGCGCCGATCCCCGACACCCTGATCATGCTCTCCGTCTCCTCGAAGGCTCGGAGCATGCGCGCGTTCCGTTAAAGGTTTTCCTAAGCCGGCAAATTTTTCCCGGCAGGAACTGCATTCGCCGCGCGCGATCGCCGCGGGCGGCCGCGCCTCGCGCCGTAACATGATGATTTCACGGAGAAATTTTCTCCGCCTGGCTGGCATGGGACTGGCTATGCGGCGATCTTATGTCATTACGCCCGTTCTTCGTTCTTTTCTTGGCGCTCTGCGCGCCGCTCGTTGCGACGCCGGGGTTCGCCGCCTCCCGCGTCAAGGACCTCGCCGATGTCGAGGGCGTTCGCGACAACATGCTGATCGGCTATGGCCTGGTCGTCGGCCTAGACGGCACCGGCGACCGTATCCGCAACACCCCTTTCACGCGCGAGAGCCTCGTCTCGATGCTCGAACGGCTGGGCGTTAATATCCGCTCGGAAACGCTGGACACGGACAACATTGCGGCGGTGATGGTGACGGCGAATCTTCCGCCCTTTGCGACTCAAGGGACCCGCATCGATGTCTCGGTAAGCGCGCTCGGCGACGCCGAGAGCCTCAGAGGGGGCGTACTGCTCGTGACGCCGCTGCATGGCGCGGATGGCGAAGTTTATGCGATTGGACAAGGCCCCATCGCAGTCAGCGGCTTTTCCGCACGCGGCGAGGCGGCCTCGCTGACGCGCGGCGTGCCGACAAACGGGCGCATCGCGAACGGCGCCGTCGTCGAGCGCGAAATCTCCTATGGCATCGCCGAGAAAAGCTCGGTGCGGCTCGCGCTGCGCAATCCGGACTTCACGACGGCCAAACGCATCGCCGCGGCGATCAACGCAAAGCTCGGCGCGAGCGAGGCGCGCGTCATCGATCCGGGTACGGTGCGCCTTGACCGTCCGGCGGCCTTTGAGGGCGACATGGTCGGCCTCATCGCCTCAATCGAGGGTCTCCTGGTCGATCCCGACCATCCGGCGAAAGTCGTTATCGACGAGGCCTCCGGGGTCATTGTCGTCGGCGACGACGTGCGCGTTTCAACCGTGGCGATCGCGCAAGGCTCTCTAACGATCTCCGTCAGCGAAACGCCGCTTGCAAGCCAGCCGGAGCCTTTCTCAAGGCGCGGCGAGACGGTCGTTCTGCCGCGCACGCGCGTCGGCGCGGATGAGCCCTCGGGCGAGCTGCGCATCGTCAAAGAAGGCGTCAAGCTCGCCGACCTCGTCGACGGCCTCAATGCGCTCGGCGTGACGCCCCGCGACATGATTGCGATATTGCAGGCGATCAAGGCGGCCGGCGCGCTCCAAGCCGACATCGAGGTGATGTGATGGAAACGGGCGCTATCGCCTCCCTCGCCTATCCCGGCGCGCCGCAGCGGATCGCGGCCGCGGCTCAGGAATTCGAGGCGCTTGTCGTCAAGGAACTGCTCGCGCCCCTTTTTAATTCGGCGGAAACGCCAAGCCTTACTGGCGGCGGCTCGGCCGAGAAGACCTTTGCGAGCCTATTGCAGGACGAATATGCGAAGGCGATCGCAAAACGCGGCGGCTTCGGCGTCGCCGACAGCGTCAAGGCGGCGCTCATCGACATGCAGGCGCGCGCCGCCGCCATTCCCGGAGATATAAGATGACCGCGATTCCGATGGATTCCACGAGCCGCGTGCGCACGCTTATCGCTCTGACCGAAGAACTCGCCGCGATTTTTTCGAGCGAGAACGCCGCGCTTCTCGCCCGCCGCCCGAGCGAGCTCGCGCCGCTGCAGGTCGATAAAGCGCGGCTCGCCGCCGCCTATGCCCAGTCAATTCGAGAAATTGCAGCCGATCGCAGCCTTGTCGACGGCGCCGGCGATCTGCTTCTTGAAAATCTGAAATCGGTGACGCAGCTTTTTGAAAAACGCGCCGTCGAGCAACGCGTCCTTCTTGACGGCGCGCGCCTCGCATCGGAAGGCGTCATGCGCGCGGTCGCTGCCGAGGCCGGCGCCGCGGCGAAAGGCCCCGCTTATCGCCGCGACGACGCCGCGCCGAAGGGCGCCGCGCCCATTGCCTTCGACGAGAAGGCATAGCTCCGAGCCCGCTCGTCCTGGCCTTCGCCAGGATGAGCGGACTCCAAGATCATTGCGCCGGCTTGTAGGTCACCGCGAAGTCGACATCGTTGGTGTTGGCGATCGCTGCTGAAATCTCGGCGCTGATGTCTTCAAGCCCGAACACTTTCGGCGCCGCCGGCGCCGGCGATTGCAGCGCGCCGATCTTCGACTTTTGCGCCATGCCTTTCGAATAACCGACCGAGGTCGCGCCGAGGCGCGAACGGGCGAACTCGCCGACATCGTTGAGAAACAGCGCCACCGTCGACGCGAACAGATTCCGCGAATGGCCGCCGGCGACGATGATATGACGCCCGAACAGGATCGCCTGTTGCGACGGGAGGTTCACGGCGGTCGTCACGGCCGCCGCGCCGTTGAAATTATTGAGATCGTCGTAAGTGACGCCGGCGCTCGGCAGCGCCGCAGTAACCAATGCGCTCTGGCATCCCGTCGCCTGCGCCTCGTTCTGACACGCGATCAGGTGGAAAAGGAACATCGCGCCGCCCGATGTGGTTGCAACGACCAGCGGCGCGCCGCCGCTCGACGGCGTTGCGAGCTTCGTCGACACGCCGAAATCGGTCATCATGGAAACGATGTCGCCGGCGCTGATCGAGCTCATCATCCCGCCGCCCGAGAGCGAATTGCCGCTCGGGGCTTGGCCCGCGGCGGGCGCGGCGCCAAGGCCGACAATGGCGGCCAGAACCGCGAAAATATTGCCTGATTTCAGCATTTAGACCCCTCGCCTTCCCAAACAACCCGGCGCAACCTTATCACAGCACGGAGATTTGGGAAGGATTGGGCCGATTTCCGCCTTACGCTCGTCATGATTTTGACGGTAGAATTCGCGGGGATTTGGGGAATATCGGGTCATGAGGATTTCCGAGAACGGAATCGGGCTTATCAAGCTGTTCGAAGGCCTTGTCCTTGAGGCCTATCAGGACATCGCCGGAATCTGGACGATCGGCTACGGCCATACGGGCCCGGATGTGCAGCCCGGGATGAAAATTTCCGAGCGGGAGGCCGAGGAGCTTTTAAAGCGCGATCTAAAGCCCCGGGAGAGCGCGGTCGGCGATCTCGTGCGCGTGCCGCTCAACCAAAACGAGTTCGATGCGCTCGTTTCGTTCATTTATAATGTCGGCGCAAACGCCTTTAAGGGCTCGACGGCGCGCCGGCGCCTCAATGGCGGCGATCGCGTCGGCGCAGCCCAGGCGCTCACCTGGTGGAACAAGGCGACGGTTAATGGCGTGCTTCGCGAAGTCACGGGGCTGACGCGCCGGCGCGCCGCGGAGAGCGCGCTCTTTCTCCAGCCCGTCAATCCGATCGTCGAGGGAAATGGCGACGTCGCCGAAAATTCCCGTCTCGCGCCGGTCGAAGACGCGCCGCGCCGGCCCAATCTCGCCGAAAGCCGATCGATCCAGGGCGCGACGGTCGCCGGCGGCGCCGGCGTCGCGGCCTCCTCGCTCGGCCGCGACTCGGCAGGCGAACTCAATTCGCTTGAAACGGATATCGAGCAGGGAAAGAGCGTGACGGTCGCGCCAGCGACGCCGCCGCCCGCTTCCGCCGACAATGCGCCGCCCTCGCCGGCCGGCCCTCCCGCAGAGGCCGGCGGCGCCGCGCCGGGAGCGGGAGATGCGACGACCGGTCAAACCGTCGCGGTCGGCGAGCAACACCCCGCCAGGCACGAGCAGCACAATGCGGAAGCGCAGATCCAGCTTGCTCTTTTGATTCTGATCGTGCTGGCGGTATTCTACATTATCTTTGCGCGGATCGACGACTGGTGGCGCTATCGGCGCTAGCTTGCTTTGCGCGCCTGAAACCTCGTCACCTGCAAATGACCGGCCTTCAAGGCGTCAAGACGCTCGGCCCATAGATGCGCATAATCGCTGAAGAAGCGCAGCATGTCGACGCGCTGCCGGGCGGGCGCGGCTTTCGCGGCCTCATAGGCGCGCCGCCAATGGGAAAAACCCTTCGCGATCAGCGGCGTGAAAAGACGCGTCTCGTCGACGGCGTCGCTGACGGCGAAGCCCGCCTCCTTCAGGACGCGGATCGTGTCGGCGGCGACGCGCGGCGCGCCGGGCGCGGTTTCCGGAAAGCACCCCTTAAGGCGGGCGTGCTTTCTCGCCATCGTGTAGTCGACGAAAGAGACGGCGGCGTTCGACCGGAGGAACTCCCCGACAAATCGCGCAAAGGCGGCGGGGTCCGCATCCCTGTGCAATTCGAAAAAGGAGATCGCGCCGTCAGCGGCGGTTTTCGCCGCGCGCGTCAGGGCCGCGTCATAGCTTTTGAGGTTCAGGCCGGGCGCGCGGAAGGCTGAACGCGACAGGCCGGAGACTTTCCAGCGCGTTGCGATTTTCAGATCGCGCAAGGGCGCGCCGCCGCCCGCGCCAAAGACGATGACGCGCGCATTCGTCGGCAAGCCAAGCGTTCTTGCATGGCGCATGGTCCAGGCCGGATCGCCCGGCTCGATGCGGCCTGCGCCCCAAATCAGTTCGGCGATCTCAATCGTGATGTCGCCTGGCGCCGGCTCGCCGAGGCGTTCGGCGATGTCGGCGCGCTCAAGCGCCGGATCAAAGGCGTATCCCTCCCACCAGGCATGGACGCGCCGTCCCGCCAGGGCGAGGCGCCCCCTGACCCCGTTTATCCGTGAAGGCTCTCCAGCCATGAGGTCGCTTTCATCGCGTCGGCCCGCGATTCATGACCGGTTAAGGCTGAAAAAGGGTTAATTAGGAGGCGCGTTGCGCGTTCTCGGCGGCTTGGCGCTCCTCGGCTTCCTTGCGCCAGCGCGCCCGGTGCGGCGCAAGAAGGCAGGAAAGGAAAAGAAAGGACGCCGCGATCAACAGCGACATCGCCGCCCAGCCGCCCCCCATCTCGCCAAGCCAATTGCCGACGGCGCAAACGCAGGCGATGACGAGATAGGGCACGATCGGCGGATCCTGACGCACATACCGTATGACGAAAACGATCAAGGATATGATCAAAAGTCCGACCGAATAGATGTCAAACACCGAAAGCATCGCCGCGTCTCCCCGTCGTCGGCGCGCAAAGCGCCGCCCGCTCGGATTGTCCCAGCGAATGCTTGCGAAATCGGAAACGAAAAGGGTGGAATTAACCCCGCCGCGTCGCGAGACGGTCGAGGATCTCTTGCGCGAAAACCGTCAGCGTGTCATCGCGCGCGCCCATAATAACCACGCGATCGCCTTCTTGGGCCTCGCGAAGGATAAAGTCGCCGCATTCGTCGCGCGTTTCGAAGGCGCGCGCATTGCCGCCCCTTTTTGAGACGCCCCTGACGATGTCGCCGCTCGAAACGGAACGGTCGACCGTCCCGCCGAAATAGACCGGCTC
>JBFXBB010000086.1:0-10068 GCA_050183685.1 Amphiplicatus sp. | reverse complement strand
TGCGCCGGCGGAGGCGGCTTCGTCGAACGCGATTTCTTGCGAAAAGCCATTCGCATCGGTGACGATGATCTGCGGCAGCGCCCCGCGTATTTCGAGGCGGACACTGAATTGTTCATATACGATGAAAAACCGAATGAACGAACCAGGTCTATGCGGAACGTAGTCCGTCCAGCGCTCAGGTCCGGGCGAAGACACGGGCGCGGTGACGATCTTGAAGTCGATGGCGTTCTTGTTCGTCAGGATGAAAAAATGCTCGCCGCGATGTTCGATGGCGTAATCGACGCCCTCCTCGCGCGCCGCGATGAGGATCGGCGCCGTTTCAGGCGCCGCCGCCGGAATGATGCGGATCTCCGTTGTCACATGGCTGTGCGATTCGATGACGACATAGGCGCCGCTCTGCGTTTTGCCGATAGCGAGGAAGTAAGCGTCGTCCGCTTCTTCATAGATGACGCGATCGGCGGCGGCGCCCTCCCCGAGACGATGGAGCTTTACGCGTTTCGGCCGTTGATGCGCGTCCCGTTCTATGTAGAAGAAGCCGTCGCTCGCGGCGGTCCAAATGGCGCCGGCGCTGCTCGCATGGTGAATTGCAAGATCGCGCAAGGCGCCGGTTTCGAGATCGCGCACCCCGATTTCGAAGCTTTCCGCCCCGACCCGGTCGACCGCATAGGCGACAAAACGATGATCCGGACTATGACGCACGGCGCCGACGCCGAAGAAGGCGCTCTGACCCCGCTCCGCGTCGCCGTCGAACAAGGTCTCGGCCTCGCCGCCATCCTTGATGCGCCGGAAAATAGGAAACTCGCCGCCTTCGCGAAATTCGGTCCAATAGCGCCACGGGCCGTCGGCCAAGGGAACGCTCGCATCGTTTTCCTTGATCCGCCCGCGCATCTCGTTGAGGAGCGCCGCGCGCAGCGGCTTCAAAGGCGCGGTCACCGCTTCGCAATAGGCGTTTTCGGCGGTCAGCGCGTCGCGAATGTCGCCCGGAAGCGCCGACGGATCGCGCAGAACCTCGCGCCAGTTCGCCGAACGGAGCCAGGCATAATCGTCGATCCGCGTCTTCCCGTGTTGAGTGACCCGGCGCGGCGAGCGTTTGATCCGCGGCCCCGGAATAGGCGATTGGAAGGCGCGCGCCATTTGCATCTTCTTCCTTCTGCGGGAATATCTCCTAGCGGGCTTCGCGCCCGCGGCAAACGTCCTTGTGACAAGCCCGTGAGCGCCCGGTTTGTTATAAGGCAGAGGAACAGGGAGCCTTCCATGAGACGCATTTTCTTTGTCCTCGCCGCAATTGTCGCCTTCCTCTCCGCGGCGCGGGCCGAGGAGGCGACCGCCGTTTTCGCCGGCGGCTGCTTCTGGTGCGTCGAATCGGACTTCGAGAAGCTTGAAGGCGTCGGCGAGGTCGTTTCCGGCTATTCGGGCGGCGAAAAGAAGAACCCGACCTATCACGATCACGAAGGCCATCTCGAAGCGGCCAGGATCGCCTATGATCCTTCCGTCGTCTCCTATCGGGCGCTTGTCGATTATTTTCTCCGCCATATCGATCCGCTCGACGCTGGCGGGCAGTTTTGCGATCGCGGCCATTCCTACACGACGGCGATTTTCGTCGCGAATGAAGACGAACGCGCCGCCGCCGAGGCGGCGATCGCCGAAGCGGAAGGCGTTCTCGGAAAAAAAATCGTGACCCCGATCCTGCCCCGCGGGCCCTTCTGGGCCGCGGAGGATTATCATCAGGATTACTACAAGAAGAATCCGAGGAAATACGCCTATTACCGCTCAGCCTGCGGACGAGACGCGCGGGTGAGGAAGCTTTGGGGCGAACATTAGCAGCGGCAATTAATCCGCACCGGCGCATCAGGCCCATCCTCCGTGAGGCGGCCGTCACGAAGGACGGACAGCGGGCGCGCCGATCGAGATTTATCGCCCGCCCGCGCTCAGGCCCTCGCTTCAACGCGGCTGTTGCTGCGTGATGCAATGAAACGAGCCGCCGCCGGACAAGAGATGCGAGGAATCGATCGCATGAAAATGCGGCCGGTCGACGACCTCTTTCAGGATCGCGAGCGCTTCCTCGGCCGGCTTTTCGTCTCCGGTAAGGCCGGCATAGGACGGCATCGCCAGCGACTGATTGGCGATATAGAAATTCATATGGCTCGCCGGCGCCGGCTCATCGTCGAGCGCGACGCAGCCCGGCGAGGGAATTTCGATCACCTCCAGCCTGCGCCCGCCCGCATCCGTCGCGGCGGCGAGCGAACGGCGGATGGCGGCGAGGACCTCCTTGTTCGGATCGTCTCCATAGGAACGCATACAGACGATTTTCCCCGGGGCGACGAAGCGCGCGAGATTGTCGACATGGCCGTCCGTGTGGTCGCCCCGAAGGCCCTCATCGAGCCAGATCACCTTTTCGGCCCCGACCGCGGCCTTGAGGATGGCTTCGATGTCCTTCTCGCCGAGCCCCGGATTGCGGTTCGGATTGAGGAGGCATTGCCGCGTCGTGACGACCGTTCCCTCCCCGTCCGGCTCAAGCGCGCCCCCTTCGGCGACGAGGGCGTCAAATCTTGCAAGCCGGGCTTTCGCCTTTTCCGCGACGAGAGCGGCGATGCGGTCGTCCTCGGGAAGCTCATATTTCCCGCCCCAGCCATTGAAGCGGAAGGCGCTCACGGCAAGGCCTTCCCCGCCCCTGACAAAGATCGGGCCGGTGTCGCGCAGCCAGATGTCGCCGATCGGCGCCTCATGGAGGCGGACGAGGTCCGGATCCGGCAAGGCGCGGCGCATCGTTTCGGCGGCGCGCCGCGCCGTCTCGCCGCGGAACAGAAGTTCGACGCGCTCGCCCCGCGCCGGCCCGCCAGCCGGGTCGGGAAAAAGGATGGCGCGAATGAAGGCTGCGACCTCATCCCGGGCCGGGTCGAGATTATTCTCCCAAAGATCGGCCGCGCTCGGCCAGCCGATCCAGACGGCCTCATGCGGGGCCCATTCGGCGGGCTGGCGGCGCGGCAAAGTCATGGAAAACCCCGTGGCGCCGAAGCGCATTGAAGCGGCGGAAGGCGCGCGCTATATAACGAGACGCGGAGCAATCCGCGAGTGGATCTTCGGGGCGGGGTGAAAGTCCCCACCGGCGGTGATGCGGAAGGAATTCCGACAAGCCCGCGAGCCGAGCAAGGCGGAAACGCTCTTTGCAGGGCAGGATCTGGTGAGATTCCAGAGCCGACGGTCAAAGTCCGGATGAGAGAAGATCCGGCAGGCGCAAAGCCTGCGCGAGGACGCGCGTCTTTCGGCGGGCGTCCCTCTGCGCGGCGGAAGCGTCGGTCCGTCGCCCCGAAGCCTGTTGGCCAAGGGGCTTTTTTATGGGCGATGACGCCCGCTACATGACCCGCGCTTTGGCGCTCGCCGAAAGGGCCGCGGGATTCACCGCGCCTAATCCGATGGTCGGCTGCGTCATCGTCAAGGACGGCGAGATCGTCGGCGAGGGCTGGCACCGCGCCGCCGGCGCGCCTCACGCCGAGGCCGAGGCGCTCGCCGCCGCCGGCGCAAAAGCCAGGGGCGCGACGGTCTATGTCACGCTCGAACCCTGCAATCATCACGGCCTGACGCCGCCCTGCTCGGAAGCGCTCATAAAGGCGAGCGTCGCGGAGGTCGTCTACGCTCTCCCCGATCCCAATGCGAAGGCGGCCGGCGGGGCGGCGCGCCTCGCGGCGGGCGGCATTAAAGTCCGTCATGAGGTTTGCGCCAAAGAAGCCGCCTATCTCAATAGATTCTGGCTGAAATCCATCACCTCGGATCGGCCCTATGTCGTCGCCAAATTCGCGATGAGCCTCGACGGCAAGATCGCGACCCGCGCCGGCGCGAGCCAATGGATCACGGGTCCCAAGGCGCGCGCGCGCGCGCATCAGCTCCGTCAATCGGTCGATGCGATCATTGTCGGCGCGGGCACGCTCGCCGCGGACGATCCCGCCCTTACCGCGCGCCCCGAAGGACGCGCGGCGGCTCATCCCCTCCGCATCGTGCTCGATTCGAGCGCCCGCTCGAAGCCGGGCGCGAAAGCCTTCGAGCGCGGCGGCAAGGGCGCGCTGCTCGTCACGACCCGCGCGGCGACACGGACCCGCCTTGAGGCTTTTCGCGGCCTTGGCGTCGAAACGCTTTGTCTGTCTGCGGACGAAAGGGGCCGGCCGGATCTCGGCGCGTTGCTTGAAGAGCTGAAAGCGCGCGGCGCCTGCGGCGTGCTTGTCGAGGGCGGCGGCGAAACGCTCGGCGCCTTTTTCGACGTCGGCCTTGTCGACGAGGTCTGGGCTTTCATCGCGCCGATCGTCATCGGCGGCGGCAAGCCGGCTGTCGGCGGCGCCGGCGTCGCCGCCCTCGCCGACGCCTGGTCGCTGCAAGAGGTCGAGACGGAAAGGCTCGGCCGCGACCTGCTCCTGCGCGGCGTCGTCAATCGGAGGCCGCGCTGATGTTCACGGGCCTTGTTGAGGAGATCGGGACGGTCCGCGCCGCGACGCACGCGCGCGGCGGCTATCAGCTTGTCATCGCGGCGCGCGATATTCTCGAAGACATGCGTTTCGGCGACTCGATCGCGGTCAACGGCGCCTGTCTCACCGTGACGGATTTCGATGCGGAGTCCTTTACCGTCGGCCTTGCCCCGGAGACGCGGGCGAAGACCGCGCTTGAAGATTTAGCGCCCGGCGCGGCCGTCGCGCTCGAACGCGCGGCGCTGCCGACGACGCGGCTCGGTGGGCATTATGTGCAGGGCCATATCGACGGGACGGGCGTGATCCAGTCTTTCCGCGCCGACGAGGACGCGCTCTGGATGACGGTCAACGCCCCGGCGGCGCTGATGCGCTATATCGTTCCGAAGGGCTATATCGCGATCGACGGCGCCTCGCTCACCGTCGTTCATGCGGGCGAGGACTGGTTCGACGTCACGCTCATCGCCTATTCGCAGGAAAAACTCGCTCTCCCGCGCAAGCGGCCGGGCGACCGCGTCAATCTCGAAGTCGACATTCTCGCGAAATACGCCGAGAGCCGCGTTTCTCGTCCTGCCCCTCTCCCGCAAGCGGGCGGCGGCGGCCTCGCCTCGATCCCCGACGCCATCGACGCGTTCAGGGCCGGCGCCTTTGTCATCATCGTCGATGACGAGGACCGCGAGAATGAGGGCGACCTCGTCCTCGCGGCCGATTTCGTCACGCCCGAGGCGGTGAATTTCTGCGCGCGCGAAGGCCGCGGCCTCGTCTGCTGCGCGATGGCGGGCGATCTGATCGATAAATTCCGCCTGCCGATGATGGTTCCGGCGGAAGAAAACCGCTCCGGCTTCGGCACGGCCTTCACCGTCTCCGTCGAGGCCGCAACCGGCGTGACGACCGGCATTTCCGCCGCCGACAGGGCGCGCACCATCCGGACGCTGATCGACCCGAAAGCGACCCGCGCCGATATCGTCACGCCCGGCCATGTTTTCCCCTTACGGGCCCGCGAAGGCGGCGTTCTTGAGCGCGGCGGCCAGACCGAGGCGGGCGTCGATCTCGCGCGGCTCTCAGGCCTCATCCCCGCGGCGATGATCTGCGAAGTGATGAAAGACGACGGCGAAATGGCCCGCCTCCCCGATCTTGAGATTTTTGCCGCCCGGCATGGGCTCAAGATCATCACGGTGAAGGCGCTCGCCGATTACCGCCGCGCCGTCGAGCGGCCGAGAAAGCGGCGCGCAGCCGGTTAGGAGAGAGCATGGGACGCATTTTCGAAGGGGCGATGTCGGGCGCGGGGCTTAAAATCGCGATTGTCGCGACGCGCTGGAACGATTTTATCGTTGAGCGTCTCGTCGCCGGCGCGAAGGACGCGCTTGTCCGCCACGGCGTCGACGAAACACGCATCGATCTCGCCTTCGCGCCGGGCGCTTATGAGGTCCCTTTTGTTGCGAGAAAACTCGCCGCGACGGGGCGCTATGACGCGATCGTCGCGCTTGGCTGCGTCATCCGCGGCGCGACGGCGCATTTCGACTATGTCGCCGGCGAGGCCGCGCGCGGGATCGCGGCGGCCGCCGCCGCGACCGATGTTCCGATCGCCTTCGGCGTCTTGACCGTCGATACGATCGAGCAGGCGATCGAGCGCGCCGGAACGAAATCCGGCAATAAGGGCGCCGAAGCCGCGCTCGCCGCCATCGAGACCGTCAATCTCGCGCGCGCCATTACGGAGGCTTAAAAATGACTGCCGAACCCATCGCCCTCAAAACCGTCAAGACGCGGCCGGACCGCGAGGAGGCCGAAGCGGCGGTGCGCACGCTCCTTGCCTATTTCGGCGAGGACCCGGCGCGCGAGGGCCTTCGCGACACGCCGCGCCGCTTTGTCGACGCCTATGAGGAGTTTCTGTCGGGCTATACGGAGGACCCGATCGCGATCCTCTCGCGCACCTTCGAAGAGGTCGAGGGCTATAGCGATATCGTCCTGATGAAGAATATCCGCCTCGAATCGCATTGCGAGCACCATATCCAGCCCTTGATCGGCCTTGCCCATGTCGCCTATCTGCCGGCGGCGAAGGTTGTCGGGATTTCGAAGCTCGCCCGCGTCGTCGACGCCTATGCGCGCCGCCTTGTCAGCCAGGAGACGCTGACGAGCCAGATCGCAAATGCGATCGAGGCGGCGCTTCAGCCGCGGGGCGTCGCCGTCCTTGTCGAGGCCGAGCATCAATGCATTTCGACCCGCGGCGTCCACAAGACGGATGTCGCCTGCGTGACGCAGAGCTTGACCGGCGTTTTCCGCGACGATCCGAAGATGGAAGCGCGCTTCTTCCGCCTGATTGGCCGATGAAAATCGGCCGAAAAAAGAGGCGGCCCCGAAGGGCCGCCGTCAAGGCTAGGGAGGAAATGGCGCCGCGGGCTAGAAGTCGTAGCGGACGCCGAAACGGATTTCCCAGACGGAGGCGTTGGTGACCGGATCTTGCAGCGAGGCCCGCGTTACATTGTTGAAGTTGGTATAAATATATTCGCCATTCGGCCCGAGCGTGGAGCCGGGGGCGCATTGAGCGCAGCCGGCCGTTTCATTCACCGAGGCGATCGTCGCATTGCCAGGGAAGCCGGCCTGATTGATGACGCCCCATTTGTCGTTGATGAGATTGCCGAGATTGTCGATGACGACGAACATTGCGCCCTTATGGCCGCGGAGAACGCCTGGGATTTCCTGCTCGATCCGGAGATCCCATTGCGAATACCAGTCCGACTGGAAGGCGTTGCGCGGCGCGATCCCGCCCGCATATTTGTCGAGGCCGAGGCCGTTGATGACGTCAAAGAAGCCGGTCGTATTAAAGCCCGAGGCGAAAATCACATTCGGATCGCTCGGGCCCGTCGGCACGTAAAGCAGGTGACGATCATCGAGCGTATCGCCGAAGAGATCGCCCGCATCTTCAAAGATGAAGCTGTAGGGCCGCGATTGCGAGATGACGCCGGTGAGGTTCACCTTAGTTTCATATTCGCCGAAGAAGGCTTTCGCGAGACCGGTGCGCAAGGTGAAGCGATGCGGCACTTCATAATTCGAAGTCGCGAGCGAGGGATTATTCGGATCGGACGTCGACACGAAAACGAAGTTCGAGAAAGCGACGGAAGACGTCATCGGATTGCGGTCCTTCGCATCCGTATAAGCATACGCGAGCGTCCAATGCGCGCGCCAATCGTCGGCCAAGTTATAATTCTTATTGAGAATCGCCGAAAGAACCTTCTGCTCGCCGCCTTTATTATTAGTCAGGATGAAATCCTGATTGAAATTGCGGTTGGCGCATGCGTTCGTGGTAATGGTCGCCGCATTCAAGCAGTCAGGATCTGATCGGTCGATCGATTTGTAGATCGGACGACCATCCGGTGCTGTCGCAATCTGCTCAAGCGTCGCATCGATGATCGTCGCTGCTGCTCGGTCCTTGGTGTAGAGGAAATCGACCATCAGCGTATAGTCTTCGCCGAAGCCGCCCGGCGCATCGAAATTGTAAGTTGCGCCGATCGCCGCCTTCCACTGGGACGGAATGTCAAAATCGGGATCGATCGCGTTGACGCCCGTATTGACTGAGCCGGTCGCGACGTCATTGTAAAGACGCTGCGGCACGCCCCAGATCGGCCGACCCAAACCGTCTTCATCTTCAATAAATACAAGTGAAGACAACAACGTGTCGACCGGCGCCGTCAGCGAACGCTGGATCGTCGTGATTCCGTCATTCTGATAGGAGTTCGACAGCCAGACATTCGGATTGCCGCCGGAGAAGATCCCGCCGCCGGCACGGATCGTCAGATTGTCCATCGCCTCCCAGTTGATCGCCAAGCGCGGCTGGATCAAACCGCTGCCGTCAAAGGTCGCCGTGTTCGAAAAGGCGTTGCGCGCGATAAAATTAGCGTTTTCGGCAGGGACATCATTCGACGTGTACCAATCGTAACGCACCCCGGCCGTCAGCACGAGGCCGTATTGGTCAAGCGTCCACTCGTCTTGGAGATAAGCGGTGTTGGTCGTGAAGGCGAAATTTGCCGCGCCGTCCGCCGGATTGTTTGTCCCGCGTGCATTGCCGTAGAAAATATCGTCCGCCTGCCCGCTCTCGAACTCGTCGATATTGACATTTGGCGCGCTGGAGAGCTCAGCGCTGCCGGCGCGGTCGAATCGGTATTCGCCTTCGGTGTGCTGGATGAAGAGGTTGAACACCTCAACCCGCTCGCGCTCATAGCCGAGAGTGAAAATATGGTTGTTCAAATCATATTCGGCCTTGAACTTCATGTTCAACGTTTTGGTGTCGAGCTTGTTCGAATGGCGCGAATCGTCAGCGCCAAGATATACGGTCGCCTGTTCGCCATTGTTGTAGGTGCGGACCTGCACCTCGCCGAAATCCGTGCCGTTGACGGAATTCTGGCCGGTGTCGTTCGTCGTGTAGGAGACGCGCACTTCCGTCGACAGGTTGTCGGTCCAGTCGGAAAAGATCTGGCCGGAATAGGAATTCAACTTGGTGCTGCGAATATAATAATGGTCTAGAAATTCATATTCGTTCGGATCGTCGTCGGACGCCGTTAGATTGAAACCGTTTATATGGTTGAAGGTGAAGGACGCACGGTGGCCATCCGTGATATACCAGTCGAGCTTGGCGAGTATCTTCTCGTCGTCTTCCGGATAGGAACTCGGCAAAGGCGTCGGCGTATGGCCATAGACATTTTTCGCGATGCTGATGATACGGTCGAGTTGCGTCTGGCTGAGCCCCTGCACGCCGACCGAGCCCAGCTCGGCGGGCCCGCGTGTGATGTTTTCATTCTCGTTGATCTTCTCATAGGCCGCGAAGAAGAAGAGGCGGTCCTTGAGGATCGGGCCCGACAAGGTCGCTCCGAAGCGGAATTCATTATAGTCGCCCTTGTCGAAAGCGTCGCCCTCGATGGAGCCGCCTCGCAGCGAGTCGCTCGTCCAATCACCCCAGGCCGAGCCATGGAATTCATTCTCGCCCGACCGCGTCACCGCGTTGATATTGCAGCCCGTGAACCCGCCATATTCGACGTCGAAGGGCGCGAGTTCAACCGCGACCTGCTGGATCGCATCATAAGGAAAAGGCAGGCGCTCGGTCGGATAGCCGTTGTTATTGAGGCCGAAATTGTCGTTGAGCTTGATGCCGTCCACCGTCAGGCTGTTGAAGCGCGGGCTCGATCCGGCGCACTGGACGGCGTTGTCGTTCGATTCATCGATAAAAAGCCGCGGATCGGAGCGGATGATGTCCTTGATGTCGCGCTCAAGCGCCGGCATGTCCTGAAGATCGGCGTAGCCATAAGTCGCCGCCGGGCCCGTCGCAATCTCCGCGACCGAAGAGCGTGTCGCAACGACCAGGATTTCATCGCCCGTCCCGCCTTCGAGATCAAAATTCACGACCGTTGTCTCGCTCAACGACAGGCGCACTTCCGAAACCGCCTCATTGACATAGGCCGCGCTCCCCGCGGAAACGGTGTAATTGCCCGAGACATTAAGACCGCGAACGGAATAAGCGCCGTTCGAACTCGTCCTCACCTTGCGGGTCGCCCCGGTCAGCGTGTCCGTGACGGTGACTTCGACGCCCGACAAGGGCGCCCCTGAAGCGTCGGTGACGACGCCGCGG
>JBFXBB010000085.1:0-10104 GCA_050183685.1 Amphiplicatus sp. | reverse complement strand
TCATGGCGCGCGCATACGGCCTTTTCGCCGCGATGGCGCTTGTTCCGTATCAGGAAGACTCACTCCGCGCCGCCGCCGGATTCTGGGCGGCGCGCTCGGCGCTCGCCGCTGGGCGCGCGGATGGCGTGACGCCCAATCTCGAACGCGCCGCTCAGTTTCCCTTCACCTTTTACGGCCAGCTCGCCCTCGCCCAACTCGGCCGCGCCTATGACTATCGTTGGACCCCGCCGCCGGTGACGGCGGACGGCTATGCGCGTCTCGTCGCCGCCGCTCCGGGCGTCAAACGCGCCGTCGCGCTCGCCGAGGCGGGCGAGGATATCGAGGCCGACATCGAACTGAGATGGTCGCTCGGCCTCATCGATGAAGCGCTCGATGACGAGCTTCTCGCCGTCGCTGTCGCGCTCGACCTTCCCGCCGCCCAGGTCGACATCGCCGAACATGGCAAAGCGGCCCATCGCGAGGCCGGGCTTTATCCGATTCCGCGTTACGAGCCCGCGACCGGTTTTAAGGCCGACCGCGCGCTCATCTATGGCATGATGCGCCAGGAATCGAAATTCAAAGTCGAGGCGACGAGCCGCGCCGGCGCGCGCGGCCTCATGCAGCTCATGCCGCGGACGGCGAGCTATATGGCCAAGGACCGCTCGCTCGCGCGCGGAAAAGGCTCGAACCGTCTCTACGACCCGAGCTACAATCTCGACCTCGGCCAGAGCTATGTGAACCATCTCATCTCAACGGGAACCGGCGATCTTTTCGACGTCGCCGTCGCCTATAATGGCGGGCCCGGCAATCTGCGCCGCTGGAAACGCGATGTCGAAGTCACAGATTCCTTGCTCTTCATAGAAAGCATTCCGAACCCGGAAAGCCGCGACTATGTCGAGAAGGTCCTGACCAATGTCTGGATCTATCACGCCCGCCTCGGCCAGCCTGCTCCGAGCCGCGATCTCGTCGCCGCCGGCAAGACGCCGGTCTATGAGGCGCTCGACGAGATCGCCGGCGAGAACGGCCTCGCCGAAGCCGAAGCGATGCTGAGGCGGTAAGGGGCGCGGCAGGTCCGCTGTTTTTCCAGGCTGCGGCCTGCGGGCGATAAATCTCGCTCAGCTCCCCCCGGCCGTCGTCCTTGAAGATCGCGAAGCGATCTTGCCGAAGGCGATCCCGCTTAATCGAGATTCATCACCTGCATGATCGCCGGGCCGAGGATCACCGCGAAAAGCACCGGCATGAAAAAGCCGATCATCGGCACAGTGAGCTTCGGCGGCAGGGCGGCGGCCTTTTTCTCGGCCTCCTGCATCCTCAAATCCCGATTTTCCTGCGCCATAACGCGTAAGGACTGACCGAGGGGCGTTCCGTATTTTTCCGATTGAATGAGCGCCGTCGTCACACCCTTGACGCCGTCAAGACCGGTGCGTTCGGCGAGATTGATATAGGCCTGCTTTCGTTCCTGAAGATAAGAAAGCTCGGCGGTCGTCAGGCCGAGCTCTTCGGCGAGCTCGGGACTGTTTGGACCGACCTCCTCAGAGACGCGCTGCAACGCCGCCTCAATCGACATGCCGGACTCAACGCAGATCAGCATGAGATCGAGCGCATCGGGCCAAGCAAGCTGCACCTTCTGTTGCCGCTTCTTGACGACGTTGCCGATATAGACGTTCGGCACATAAAAGCCTGTGAAAAAGGCGAAGACCGTTGCGAGCAATCGCCCGAAACTGTCAAGGCTGACGCCGTTCAGGACATAAAGATAAATGCCGACGCCGATCGCCATGACGAAAGGCATGCCGATGCGCGCCGCCATAAAAACGAAAACCGGTCGAGGCCCGCGAAAGCCCGCCATGATGAGCTTCTTCCTCGCCTCAGCGGCGTCGAAAACCTCAAACAGTTTCAGATTCTCGACAATTTCCTTGAGAACGCCCTGCGCGCTCGCCGAGCGGAGACGCGCCGAGGATTTCTTTGAGAAACTGTCACGCTGCTGCTGTCGCAGGCGGTCGCGATAGTCGGTCACCTGCTTCATTCGCGCCTTCAAGCGGTCCTGCGCGAAAAAGGGCTCGACCGCGGTGTAGATCGCGCCGACCGCGGCGAGCGACACGAGGAGCGCGATCTGGAACTGACGGTCCGTCGCAAGATCAATCAAGCCGTCCATCGCCTATACCTTGATCTTGATCATTTTGTTCATGACGACGACGCCCGTGCTCATCCACAGGCCCGCGCCGATAAGAATGAAATTGCCGACCTTGGTCGAAAAGAGCGGGTCGAGATAATCGGGCGAGGCGACCTTGACGGCGCCCATGACGAGGAAAGGCAGCGAGCCGATGATCATGGCGGACGCTTTGGCTTCGGCGGAAAGCGCCTTGACTTTGCCTTCCATCAATTTCCGGCTGCGCAGCACTGTCGCAAGATTGCCGAGCGCTTCTGCAAGGTTGCCGCCGGTCTTCTGCTGGATCATCAGAACGATCGAAAAGAAATTCACCTCCTGGAGCGGCATGCGCTCATACATGCGATTGAGCGCCTGCTCCAGCGAGAGGCCGATGCGGATTCCTTCCGTCAACACGTGAAATTCCTCGTTGACGGGCTTTGGCGCCTCCATCGAGATGATCTTCAGACATTCATTGACCGGCAGGCCGGATTTGACGCCGCGCACGATGACGTCGATGGCGTTCGAGAATTCGTCGACGAACTTCTTCTGCCGGCGCGCCCTGGAAAAATTGACGAACCAGCGCGGCGCGCCGACGCCGCCGACAAGAAAGAGAAGCCCGGTCACCCAAAGCTTCTGGCCGGATATGAAGCCGATAAAGGCGAACGCAACCGCCGCGACGACGGATCCTATATAAAATTGCTTCGGGGTGATCGACAGGCCCGATTGTTCGAGCGCTTGCGCGAGCGAGACGCGCTTTTTCTTTTTCAGCTCCTTGTTCTGGCTCTCGACTTTCGCGAGCGCCTCGGTGAGCTTTCTGCGGCGATCCTTCGAGGTCGCGTCGGTCGCGGCCTGCCCAGACCGGCGCGCGCGGCGCGCGGGGTCGATGGCCGCAACGCGCTTTTTCGCCTTGTCCTTGTTCGTCGGCGCGAGAAGGACAAAGGCGAGAGCGGCGAGGCAAATGAGGCCAAGGCCCGCGATGATGACGAAGTTTTGCTGCATCGCCCGCGTTACTCCGAGGCCGCGTCTAGCGCGCCTGCGAGTTCTGCTTCCTTTCCATAATATTTCGCGCGATCCCAAAAGGCCGGCCGCGCAATGCCGGTCGATTTGTGCCGGCCGATGATCTTGCCGTTTTCATCCTCGCCGCTCATGTCGTAGACGAAGAGATCCTGGGTGATGATCGTGTCGCCTTCCGTGCCGAGCACTTCGGTGACATGCGTGATGCGGCGGGAGCCATCACGCAGGCGCGCGGCCTGGATGATGACGTCGATCGATCCGACCATCATCTCACGAATGGTTTTCGAGGGCAGGCCGTAACCGCCCATCGTGATCATGGATTCGATCCGCTGCAACGCCTCGCGCGGCGAGTTGGCGTGGAGCGTTCCCATCGAGCCGTCATGGCCGGTGTTCATCGCCTGCAAAAGGTCGAAGGCTTCAGGACCCCTCACCTCGCCGACGATGATCCGCTCCGGACGCATCCTGAGACAGTTCTTGACGAGATCGCGCATCGTCACCTCGCCCTGGCCTTCGAGATTGGGGGGCCTTGTTTCGAGGCGTACGACATGGGGCTGCTGCAACTGAAGCTCGGCGGCGTCTTCGCAAGTGATGACGCGCTCGTCATGCTCGATAAAGCCGGTCATGCAATTCAAAAGCGTCGTTTTTCCGGAGCCCGTGCCGCCCGAGATGAGCGTATTGATGCGACAAGCGCCGATGATTTCGAGGACCTTGGCCCCTTCCGGCGAGATCGACCCGAAATTGATGAGGTCGCTCATTTTGAGCTTGTCTTTTTTGAATTTCCGGATGGTCAGGGCGGCGCCGTCGATCGCGAGCGGCGGGGCGATAACGTTGACCCTCGAACCGTCGGGCAGGCGCGCGTCGCATATGGGCGATGCCTCATCGACGCGCCGTCCGATCTGGCTGACGATCCGCTGACAGATATTCATCAACTGGCCATTGTCGCGGAAGCGGACATTCGTCAGTTGGATCTTGCCCCCGACCTCGATAAAGACGCGGCTCGCGCCGTTCACCATGATGTCCGCGATGTCGTCGCGCGCAAGCAGCGGTTCTAGCGGACCATAGCCGAGAACGTCGTTGCAGATATCCTGAAGCAGCGCCTCCTGCTCGGCGATCGACATCTGCACATTCTTGATCGAGATGATCTCATTGACGATGTCGCGGATCTCTTCGGCCGCCGATTCCGTATCGAGCTGGCCGAGTTGAGACAGATCGATCGTGTCGATGAGAGCGTTGAAGATCGTCGTCTTGGTGTGAAAATATTCATCCGACCGTCCGCCGATCTCGATCGGCTGGATCGCTTTCGAGGGCGAGGCCTGCCCCGGGGAGGCGACGCGCGGCGGCGCGCCGCCGCCGGCTTTTCTCGGCGCGGGGGGAGCCGCGGCTGCGGCCTTCGGCTTGGGCGCGGCGGCCGGCGCCGCGGGCTTAGCAGCCTTCGGCTTCGGCGCCGGCGCATCAACCGCTTCCGTTCTGCGTCCGAACATATTCTACGCTCGTTTCTTGAAGAGGCCCGCCAGGCTGAACTTCGAATTCACCGAAAGGACGTCGTTTCGGCCGAGAATGCGTGCGGCGAGGTCGCGGAGCCCCTGCGCCGTTTTCGACTTCGCGCCGACTTCCATAATCGGCGCGGCGTTTGTCGCGGCCGCATGGAAAAGCTGCGGCTCCCAGCCTATGACGAGCGCGGGTTTCAATCCCACATGCTCGACATATTGTTCTGCCTGCACCGAAGAGATCTTCGGATCGAACTGATTGAGGACAAGAAGCGGCGCCGAATCATTCGGACGCGCGCCGGAGATGATGTCTACGAGATTCTTCGTGTTGCGGAAGGATGCAAGATCCGGCGCCGCCGTAATCACGATTTCATCGGCCGTTTGAAGCATCCGCTTCGACCAGCTCGTCCAGATATGGGGAAGGTCGATAATGATCGTCGGCGCGGAGGCGCGCACGACGTCGACAACCGTCTCGAAAGCCTGGTCGTCAAGATTATAGTCGCGATCGAGAAGATTCGGCGCCGTAAAGAGGCTCAAACGATCCGTATGCTTCTGCAATAGGCGATCAAGAAGGACGTCGTCCAGGCGCTCCGGCGAAGACAACGCCTCGATGAGGCCCGAGGTAGGATCCTGTTCGAAATCGAGGCTCGCCGTGCCGAAGGGCAAATCAAGATCGAGGATAACGGTGTCGGACTTGAACTCTTCGGCGACGCACCAGCCGACATTATGCGCAATAGTCGACGAACCGACGCCGCCGCGCGCGCCGACAAAGGCGATCGTCTTGCCGATCGGCGGCGCCGACGGGTCGATATAAAGCCCGGCGATCGATTTAATGACGGCGAGCGGCGAGCGCGGGCGAACGATATATTCGCTGACGCCCTGGCGCATCAATTCTCGATAGAGCGCGATATCGTTGATGCGGCCGATCACGATGACCTTGGTCGACGGATCGCACACCTGCGCGAGTTCGCCGAGCTGGGCGAGAAGCGACGCGCCGCCGTCGACGGTCTCGACGATGATCAGATTGGGCGTCGCGGCCGATTGAAAATGATCGATCGCCTTCGACAGGCCGCCCATATGCATGGTGATGTGCGTTTTCGACAAACGCCGATCGACCGCGGCCTGTTCGAGAATCTGCGTCGTCCCCGGCGTTTCGCAAAAGGCGTGGATCGAGATGCGCGGCACCGGACGGTGATCGATCTCTTCCTCGCCGAAGGCGCCGACAGGTTCGCCGAAATCTTCCGCGCCGCCGACATCATCGGGCAACGAGCCGCTTGACGCGACGACCGCGCTCTTGGCGGTCACGGGCGGCGCTTCAGACGGCGCCGGCGCCTCTTCGGGCCCGCTCGCTTCAACGAGCGGTCGCTGCGCTGCGAACCCGTCGTCCAAACTGAAGTCGTCGGCGCCGCCGAGATCGGCCGGCGTCGCATCTTCGGCTTCTTCGTCAAGGACGGCGTCGGCGTCGAAATCCTCCTCGCCAAGGGCGGCGAGTTCTTCGTCCGACAGTTCTTCATCGAGCCACGCGTCGTCCTCTTCGAAATCCTTGATTTCGTCCAGCGCGTCCTCTTCCGCCCGCTTCTTCTTGGCGGCGACAAGGGGGCCGCCGTCAGGGCCGAGCGTCGCCGCAGACGACGCCGCGCCGACCTCGTCGTCCTCAAATTCGAAGGCGGGTTCAACAGCCTTGGTCATTACCCTCTCCTTAAGCCGCCGGCGCCCGCCGGCGGTTCAGCATCTAGTCCGCGATTTGAGTCTGGATGTTCTGATCGGTCGCAGACGACGTCTTTTCACCCGCGCGATAGGCGCGGATCACCCGAATGCGCGATTGCGCGTCCGCGGAAGTCTGATCGGCCGGCTCTATGAGGTCGTGGGGATCGGCGACAAGCGCGGCGATATTGTTTTGCATCGAGCAGCCGAAATTCGGCGAACGCAGATTGGCGTAATCGCGGCTTCTCATGCCGGTCCATATCCCGCAGGAGGGCGGCGTCGCGACATAATGCGTGTAGGAAAGAACGAGTTCGCGCCGCTTGTCATCGGCGACGCGATAGGTTGCGCCCGTGATCTGCGACCAGTCGACGCCGACCTCGTTGAGATAATGACGGGCAGCGGCGGCGCGCTCTTCGCCTTGACGGTCGCTCCCCGCGCCGGACGGCGCGCTGACGGTCAAGGTTCCGTGGCCGTTATTGATATAAGCATCGGCGAAAGCGCGAAGGCGCGCTTTATCGATCGCGGATAGCTCCGAGGTCTTCGAATCAAGACCAATCGTCATCGTCACGACCTGGCTGTCGACCGAGATCGGATGCTCCTCGGCGACGGAAAGGCTCTGCTGTTCGCCATTCCAGGCGCCGGCGCAGCCTGCTGCAAGCGCGGACGCCGCCGCCATCAAGACAATCTTCAAAGCGCTTGTCATGAGTTTCCTACTCCTAATCGAGAATGAACCCGAGGGGGCCCTGCAACGTCTTTTCGCGAACATTGGCGCCGGCAAGACCGTAGGTCGCGAGCAGCTTGCCGACGACGATCGACTGCAAATCGCTCGTCGGAACGGATGTCGCGACCGGATCCGTCAGCTTCGAGGGATGCGTCGGATCGACAAGATAAGGCGTTACGATGATGACAAGCTCGGTTTCATTGTTGTTGAAGTCGCGGCTGCGGAAGAGCTGCCCGAGGACCGGGGCGTCCTTAAGGCCCGGAACGCCTTCGATTGTCGCGCGCATATCTTCTTGAAGAAGCCCCGCCATCACGAGGCTGCCGCCCGAGGGAAGCTCGACCGTCGTATTCGCGCGCCGCACCGAAAGACCAGGGATCGTCAGATTGCCCGTCGAGATAAGCTCGCCTGTCGTCGGATCGATCGTAAAGGCGCCCGGAACGAGGAAGGCGTTGTCGGTCGTCACCTCGCTCACCTCGGTTTGGATTTTGAGGTTGATGCGGCCCTTGTCCATGACCACCGGCGTGAAGCCGAGGCCGACGCCGAATTCCTTGAATTCGATGGTGATCCCATTGTCGTCCTGGCCGACGGGCACGGGGAATTCGCCGCCAGCGAGGAATTTCGCCGACTCGCCGGAGACGGCCGTCAGATTGGGCTCGGCGAGAATTCTCACAAGGCCGGTCGATTCAAGAGCCTGAAAGTTCAGATCGAGATCGCCGCGGTTATTCGCACCGATATTGCCGATGTTCGCCCCGCCTGTGAAACCGCCCGCGGCCGAGACGGCGTTCGCCGCCGCGAGCGACAGAACCGTGTTGTTGAGCGTCACCGTGCCGGACGTCGATATGCCGAGCTGCTTGATGAGCTGGCGTTGCATCTCGACGATGCGGACCTTCAGCATCACTTGCTCCGGCTCACGGACAGTCAGGAGCGTGACGACCTTCTCGGCGTCGCCGACGAAGCGCGCGGCGATGTCGGCCGCGTTCGTCGCTTGCGCGCCCGATTGCACAGGGCCTCTCAGGACGACGGTGTCGTTGATCGCCTCCGCCGTGATCCGCGTATCCGGCATCAGTCGGGCAAGAAGGTCGGTCAGCGCATCGAGGTCGCGCTCGACCTGGATTTCAAGATTAAGGATCTGGCCGCCATTGGAGTCGAAGAAGAAGGCGTTCGTCTGTCCGACGGCAAGCCCAAGAAGATAGACGCGGCGCGGCGAGCGCACGACCGCGTCGACGACAGTCGGTTGCGAGACGAGAACATCGGCCGCCGCGCGCGGCAGCTCGACGATCGCCGCCTTGTTGAGCGGCAGGACAATGCTCTTCGAGACGGCGGCCGAACCGCCGAGATCGACAGTCGCCGGATAGGCGCCGTGTTGGGCGTGCGCAGACGCGAGCCCGACCCCGGCAAGGGCCGCAAGCGCCGCAGCGGCGCCCTTAAGGCCAAATCGTTTGAACACCGGCTTCATCGTGAACCCCTCATCGCGCTTCAATCTAGGAGCGGCCATAACGGATCACCGTTACGTCCGACGAACGTTTTGTCTGGCTGCCGACATCGCCCTCCGGTTGGAAAACGCTCCTGAGAACGAGGCTGACCGTGCCGGCTGAGCGAGCCGAAATGAAGGCTTCCGCATCGCGCGGGCTGAATTCGAGCGTCACATTGACGCCTTCAATATTCGGCGTTTCAGGCGTTTCGGCGTAAATCGTATTGACGGCGAGGACGCGGACATTCTCAAAAATGGTGCGCGTCTTCGCCTCTCCTTCGCGCCCCCCCTCCGTGTGAAGAACATCGACCCGGTCGCCAGGAAGAATGAACCCGCCAGAGGCGGTTTCAGGCGAGACGCGCTGCGTAATTGCGCGCATTCCCGGCGTTAAGATCGCAGCCATGAGGCCCGAGCTTCCCGCGCGGACAATCTTCGCCTCGATGACCGGCTCGCCGGCGACGATCAAAGTCCTTGCAACCGCCTCGGCGAGCGAGGCTTGATCGACGCCGCTTGATTCGGTGATGAAGGTCGGCGAGAGCGCCTTCTCCGGCCAGGCGACCCATTTCGTGTCTTCGACGCCAAGCCGTTCGCCGCGCTGGAAATCACGATCAGCCACAAGCACGCGCACCGTCTTCTCCGACATCGGCGCGACGACCTGCACCGCCTGCTGCACCGGACGATTGCCCATCATCAGGAAAAAGGCGGCGACCCCCGCGACAAGGGCGACGCCGAGGATAGCGATACGGCTGACATTCATCTCGAACCTGCCTTCTTGCTGTGGGCGGGACGCTTTGCACAAGCGCCTGCTTCAAACTGGGAAAAACTTCTCAAAACTGAGTTAACCGATCCTGTTAACCGCCAAAGGCCAATTGGAAGAAGGGCGTTTGCGGAAAGCTAAGCAGTCCGCCCGCCGCGATCGCGACGGCGTAGGGAATGTCCTTCGGCTTCTGGTGGAGCCGCATCACCCAGGCCGCCTGCGCGTAGATCGGCAGCGGGGGCGTCTTCCTGAAGACGATGAGCGCGAAGGCGAGAACGGCGCCCGCAAAAGCCATGTTGAAAAGGAATGGAGCGAGCCCAGAAAGGCCCATCCAGGGCGCCGCCGCGGCGAGAAGCTTCGCATCGCCGCCTCCGACAATATTCAGTGCAAAGAGAATAAAACCGACTGTCAAGGCGGCGCCTGCGACAAGAGCGCCTTCGAGAACAAGGCTCATCGGCGCCCCGAGTATCAGGGCCGCCAGAAAATAGGCGAGAAAGAGAGTCGCCGATATCCAGTTCGGAATCTTGAACTCATAAAGATCGGTCGCAGCGGCGATCAAGAGCGCCGCCGGGAAAACGGATAATATCATCAAGGACATCACGGGCGTCACGGCGCTCCCCTATGGATTGCCGGACGAGACTAGGGCGCACAGCATTAATGCTCCGTTAGACATAAGGGGAAAAGGCAAAAAAAAGGAGGCCGAAGCCTCCTTTTTCTTTCTTGCGCTTGAACAGCGGACGACTACGGCAGCGCGGCCTCGACCGAGGAGAACGTGTTGTTAAGGCTCGTGCCGACCGCGCGAACCATCGCGATGATGGCGACGGC